>JAOAFH010000005.1 GCA_026416355.1 Clostridiales bacterium
AAAGAGTATAATGTTCCAGTAATACTTATGCATATAAAGGGAACACCAAAGAATATGCAACAAAATCCACATTATGATAATGTGTTGAAAGAAGTTAAGGAATATTTCATAGAAAGAATTGAGTTTGCTAAAAACAATGGAATTAATAGTGATAAAATCATATTAGATCCTGGTATAGGTTTTGGTAAGACATATGAACATAATATAGAGTTAATAAAAAACATAGACTATTTTAATGAGTTAAATCTACCAATTTTACTTGCTGTTTCTAGAAAATCAAGTATAGGAATTGCACTTGGCAACGTGCCACCTGAAGATAGACTAGAGGGAACAATTGCAGTTACATGTTATGCTTGTATGAAAAATGTTGATATAGTTAGAGTACATGATGTACTTGAGAATAAAAGAGCACTTATGATGATGGAGGCCATAAAATGAATAAAGTTTATATAGCCTTTGGAAGTAATATAGGTGATAGATATGAAATTGTAAAAAAGGCTCTTGAATTAATAGAAAAAAATGATATGAAAATAATAAAAAAATCAAAAATATATGAAACAGAGCCATATGGATACTTAGAGCAACCTCCTTTTATAAATGGTGCTATTTTAGTAGAAACAGAATTAAGTTGTAGAGATGTGCTAAAGAAACTTTTAGATATTGAAAAACAATTAGGTAGAGAGAGAATAATTAGGTGGGGCCCAAGAACCATTGATCTTGATATAATTTTTTATAATAACGAAATATATGATGAAGAAGATTTAAAGGTTCCACATCCAGACATGCATAACAGAGATTTCGTATTAAAGCCAATTTGTGATATTAATCCTAATTTTATTCACCCAATTTTTAATATGACAGTTTTAGAACTTTATACAAAAAAGTGATATGGATGCCATATCACTTTTTGTTTTAATAATTTATGAATTATCCCATATTCATATTTATTTATTTTACAAATCGTATTATAGTATTTTAGGGAGATTAAAAAAAGAGGTGAATTAAGTGAAGATAAAAACATGGTTATTAAATCAAGTTGATTTAATATTGTTTATTATGGTTATTTTTTTTAAGCTACTTATTTTTAATTATTCACTGAATCTTGTTGATAATCAAGCAAGATATTTAATGATTGGATGCTTAGGTTCAGCGTTAATTTTAGCATCTATATTTAGCTTTGGTAGTCCAATATCAAGAGTAAAAGGAATGATAGTTGGAGATTTTATTATTAGTCTTATACTTTTTATAGATGTAGTTTACAATCGATACTTCTATGATGTTACATCAGTTGCTTTAATAAAGCAGGCTAAGCTTGCAGCAGAAGTTAAAAGCAGTGTAACGGCGCTTTTAAAGCCAACAGATTTAATAATATTTTTAGACGTTATTATTTTTTTATTTTTATATATAAAGTTAAAAGAATATATAAAAATAAAAAATTTTAAGTTGTCATTTAAAGCTATTCAATTTATATCATTAGCTTTATTGGGGTTTTTACTATCATTTAATAGTGTAAAAGCTCTTGAAAAGGAACAGCCTGGTATAACTAAAACTATGTATGATAAAAAATATGTAGTTAAAAGAATAGGAAACATTAATTTCCATATATTTGATTTTTATAGATATATATCATCAAATGTTTTAAAAAAGGATAGTTTGACACAAGAAGAAAAACAAAATATAAAATCGTATTTAGATGAAAAAAATAAAGTAAATAGTCCTAAGTACTATGGGGATATGAAGGGTAAAAATTTAATTGTTGTTCAAATAGAGGCTTTTCAAGGATTTTTATTAAACAAAAAAATAAATGGACAAGAAATAACACCAAAACTTAATAAATTGGCAAAAGATAGCTTGGTATTTGATAATTTCTTTTATCAAACTGCCTTTGGTGGAACATCGGATGCAGAATTTATTATTAACAATTCATTGCTACCTATAAAAGAAGGTTCAGTTTATTATCAATATCCTGGTAATGAATACGATAGTTTGCCAAAGAATATGAAGGGAAATGGTTATTATACAGCTGTACTTCATGCAAACAGACCAGGATTTTGGAACAGAAGCAATATGTATAAAACATTAGGGTTTGATAAGTATGAAAGTGAATTAAATTTTCAAATAGACGACATACAGGGGCTTGGACTTAGTGATAAATCATTTTTTAAGCAGGCTGTTGAAAAGATGAAGGATTATCCAAAACCTTTTTATTCTTTTTTAATTACATTATCTAGCCACTATCCTTATAAAGATTCAAATGACAAATTAAAAAACATAATAAATACTGGTGAATTTGAAGGAACAATTATTGGTGATTATATAAAATCTGCTAAATACACAGATGAAGCAATAGGTGAGTTTATAGAATTATTAAAACAAGAGGGTCTATGGGAAAACTCAGTTGTGGTATTTTATGGAGATCACTATGCTATTCCATATGACCAAAAATCAACAATGGGAAAACTTTTGTATAATAGAGATACAATTTCCAATTTAGAATGGCAAGAGGCACAAAAAGTTGTATCTATGATACATTTCCCAAATGAAAAAATAAAAGGCAATGTAAAACAAGTAACAGGTCAATATGATATCTATCCAACAATAGCAAACTTATTTGGATTTAATGTTCCTTATGCATTAGGTAGAGACGTTCTAAATACTGAAAGAGGATTTGTTGTTTTAAGAAATGGTATATGGATAGAAGATGATAAAATGTATTTAAATTGGGTAGATAAAGTGGTTGACAGAAAAACAGGTAAAGAATTAAATAAAGAGGATTATACATCTGAATTTGAGAAAGCTTATAACATGTTAAAAACATCAGATGGAATAATTGAGAATAATTTAATTGAGTATTTTAATAAGGCAGAGAATTAATCACTCTGCCTTATTAATTTAGCAATACAATTTGCAACTAATTGAGCAGATTGCAATGAACCTTCTTGCCAACCATGTTTAACAGATACATGTTCACCGGCAAAAAATACTCTATTGTTCATCTCAGGATTAGTTGAATTATATAAAAATAGCTGTTTTTGCCCAGGTGTCATAAGACATAGTCCACCCCATATAAATGGCACATTAGACCAAAGAATAGAAGCATAATCTAAAAGAGAATTATCAATATACCCTTCAGGCAATTGATGGAGTAGTTCTATACATTTTTCTATTTCCTTTAACTTAAGTAAATCCAATTCATTTCCTAAGCGAACGGCATTTTGATTCCAGTTATAGGATGCAAGTAAAACGCCTGGTTCTTTATATGAAACATTTGGCTTTAATTTATAGTGATTTAACTTATTTTCTATTGGCATTAGATGATCAGAAGGGTATAATGTTGATATTGTAATTAAATCTGTTAGGGTAGTTCCTGATAATAGTTTGTTTTTTTCCCAAAAACGTTCTTTTAAATATAGAAAAGTTTTTTGCCCAATTTCATAATTAACTTCATTTATTGCCTGCATTTTAGCAGGTGAGAAACTTGGTTTTATATTAATTCGTCTAAGACTAGAGAAAGGTATAGCACATATTACATAATCAAATTCTTCATAACTGTAGTTTTTATCGTTTGTATTAATTATTTCAAGAATAACTTTGTCTCTATATGGGGACTTTATAATTGAATTTACAGAGTTTCCAAATTTAAATTTAACTTTTCCAGGTCCATTAGAATTGACTATATTATTATAAAATGCTAATGGCATATTGGACATACCACCATCAAGTGTATAAGTGAATGCAAAATCACATGTATATAATTCAGCCAATATTTCAAATAAACTAATGTGTAAAAGGTCGGCTTCAAGGGCTGAAAGATAACTAATCATTGAAATGGCATCTTGGGATAGTCCTGAATTTTCATATGCCTGTCTTAATGAAATATTTTGTATTTCACTTATTTTATGTGAATATGTTGGCTTAATTTTAATAAGTTCACTTCTCTCGCTTGGTGTAAGACTATAAAAGTATTTTTTATACATCTTACCAATTAAATTACCAAGAGAAGTTTTGCGCTCATTTTTCGTTAAGTTGAATTGAGGATAAATGTTTTCCATAATATTTTTTCCACTAGGTTCGTTATTTGCATAATTGCCTCTAACATAAAATATTGAGGAAACACTTTTGCTAATAAACGGTTTGGTTTTCAGTTTAAATTTTTTAATATAATGCCATGTAGTTTCATGGGAAATAGATATTCTCATGGCACCTAATTCACCATATTGGTTGTTTGTTTTATCAAAGTAATGTGTTTTAATTCTGCCTCCTATACGATTAGAGGCTTCAAAAATTGTTATATCACAACCGATTTTATTTAGTTCATAACTTGCACAAAGTCCAGCTACACCGGCACCTATAATTGCTATTTTTTTACCTTTACCTTGAAATTTTGAGCAGATTTTTTCGATATCTTCTAAGGGTGACATGAGATTTACGATGTCATTGAAATCATTAAGACGGTTATCTATGCTAAGAAGAAACCTAAGCATTATGTGACGCTCATCATCGGTAGGATTAGGAACTTGAAGAGGAATGCTATTCATACTATCAACTCAAATATTGCTTTAGTTATTTATATGAATAGTTATTGAATAAAATGTTAAATTAATTTAAGTTGAAGGAAGTTGAATTTTGGTATAGAAATATATAGGTAAGGGGGAGTTTATATGTCAGGTATTTTATTTAAAAACGCAAAAATTTATTCAATGGATGACAAAGAAAATGTTTATTCTTCTATGTATATAAAAGATGGAAGAATAGTAGAATTATCACAAGATAACTTTGAAAATAAGTATCTTGAGTGTGAAGTGTATGATTTAGACGGAAGGGCTGTTTTTCCAGGATTTGTGGAAAGTCATATGCATATAATTGAAGCTGCAAGAAGCATGGTTGAGATGGACTTTAAAAATGTAAAAAACAGAGATGATTTCGAACATGCACTTTATTCATTCAGTCAAACCAAAGGAAAAAATGATTGGATATTAGGTTCGGGTTGGAGCGAGATAGTATTTGGAGGAGTAATGCCTCACAGATTTGATATTGACAGAATAGTAAATGACAAACCAGTTTGCCTTATAAGACAAGATGGACACTCCCTCGTACTAAATACAAGAGCATTGGAAGTTTTAAATCTTAAATACAATAAAGATGCTTTAAACTCTCCTTCAGCTATGAAAGATGAATTTGGATTGACTGGACTATTTTATGAATTATGGGTGTTTGAAATAATAGGAACTATTATGGAAAACATGCCAGACATATATTATGAAATAGCTTTATCAAGAGTTGATAGTGAACTTGTTAAAAATGGCATAACAATGGTTAACGACATCATGACTCAGTACCCAAGATACTACAATACTTTTAAAAGACTTCAAAAAGAAGGAAAGATGAATGTAAGGATTGTAGCAGGAAGTCTTGGTGGTTCAAAGGAATACGAAGAGTTCAATAAATTAGAAGAAACAAACAAGCTTAAAATAGGACCAGTTAAGTATTTTGTAGATGGAAGCTTTGGTTCAAGAACGGCACTATTGATGGAACCATATGAGGATGATATAACTAATAATGGTTGCCAAAACATGACTGATGAAGAAATAAGAGATATGATTGAAAATTCTCTTAAAAACAACATACAGATAGTTGTTCATATTATCGGTGATTTGGCGATAAAGAAATTTTTAGACATATATGAAGAAGTTTATAAGGTTTATCCGAATGATAATGTAAGAAATAGGGTAGAGCATATACAAATAATACAAGACGAAGATATAGAAAGATTTAAAAAACTAAACTTAATAGCTTCATTTCAGCCAATATTTAATTTAGAAAGTAACTTAACCCTTACAAGATTAGGATTTAGAAGAATTAAAGATACTTATAGATATAGGACATTTATTGATAGAGGAGTAAATGTTATATTTAATAGTGACACTCCATTTGGTGCTGAATATATGCAAAAAAGCGATGGAACATTTTTTAAAGGATTTGAGCCAATGCTTGGAATACATTGTGCAGCTAATCCTCTAAATCTAAATATTAATGAAAAAGTTACTGTAAAACAGGCAGTTGAATGTTACACTAAAAATGCTGCTTTTGCAAATAAAATAGAAGATATTTATGGTACGATTGAGGTAAATAAGTTAGCTGATTTTGTTGTGTTAGATGAGGATATATTCAACATAAATCCACTAAAGATAAAAGATGTTCAAGTTTATATGACTGTTATTGATGGTAAAATAGTGTACAAAAAATAAAGGGCTTGTTAGCCCTTTATTTTATTATAATTCTATGGAATGTTTTTTTACCTTTTCTAACAAGCATCTCACCATCTTTAAATAGTGATTCGTCAATAACAAAATCCATATCAGTTATTTTTTCGTTGTTAATATACAATCCACCCTGTTGAATTAATCTTCTGCCTTCACTCTTTGAAGGGATTACTTTAGCTTCTATTAGAACGTCAAGCACCTTTTGTCCTAAAAGTTCAGTAGATATTTCAGAAGAAGGTGCATTGCTTAAATCTCCACCTGATTCAAATAGAGCCTTTGCAGCCTGTTCAGCTTTAAGGGCTTCTTCTTCGCCATGAACTAGCTTTGTAACTTCAAAAGCTAGAATCTTTTTAGCTTCATTTATTTCTTTATCCTTTAGTGAACCTAATCTTCTAACTTCATCCATAGGAAGGAATGTTAGAAGAGCTAAACATTTTTCAACATCAGCATCGTTTACATTTCTCCAGTATTGATAGAATTCAAATGGTGAAGTTTTTTCAGCATCTAGCCATAGTGCTCCCTTTTCAGTTTTACCCATTTTCTTTCCTTCGCTGTTTGTAAGAAGTTTAAATGTTAGTCCATATGCTGGCTTACCTTCTTTTCTTCTAATTAAATCAACACCTGCTATTATATTAGACCATTGGTCATTACCACCAAGCTCCATTACACAACCATATCTTTTATTTAATTCTAAGAAGTCGTATCCTTGCATTAGCATATAGTTGAACTCAAGGAATGAAAGACCCTTTTCCATTCTAAGCTTAAAACATTCAGCGGTTAGCATTCTATTTACAGAAAAATGAACACCAACATCTCTTAAAAAGTCTATGTAGTTTAGATTCCATAACCAATCTGCATTATTTACCATTATTGCTTTGTTATCAGAGAAGTCAATAAATCTTTGCATTTGATTTTTAAGAGCTTCAGAATTCTTTTGAATATCTTCTTTTGTTAGCATTTTTCTCATATCAGTTTTACCACTAGGGTCACCTATCATGGCAGTTCCACCACCAATTAGGGCAATTGGTCTATGTCCTTCTCTTTGCATATGAGCCATAGCCATTAAAGCAATAAAATGTCCAACATGAAGGCTATCGGCAGTAGGGTCAAATCCTATGTAAAAAGTTATTTTTTCTTTTTCAAGTAGTTCTTTTATTTCATCTTCGTGTGTTAATTGTTCTATAAAGCCACGTTCCTTTAGTATATCAAAAGCTGACATTATAAAGACCTCCTCAATATAAACTTGCTATTTATTGTACCAAATATGCTAATAATTTTCAAACTAAAATTAACAATAGGTATATTTTTTATCTATGCTTATTACTATGTTAAAATCAGGAAAATTCAAACTGTATTCATTCAGTATTTCTTGTTTAACTGAATCAATTTGTTTTGGTTTAATTTCGTCTGATAAGACTACGTCAAAAATAATGTTTCTGTGATGTTTTCCATCTACTAGACGTATATCATGTACATCTAAAATATAATTATATTTTGATGCTACCTCTTTTATTTTTTTACGAATTTCATTTAATTCATCATTATCAATAACCACAGGATCCATATGTAGAATTAGCACAATATTAAGTTTTTTAGAAACTTCCATTTCAATTCTATCAATAAGCTCATGGGCTTCTAAAATATCTGTTTTATAATCAACTTCTGCATGAAGTGAAGCAATTATTTTTTCAGCACCATATGAATGAACTATTAAATCATGGACACCAAGTATTCCATCATATGACTTAACATTATCTATTATGTTTTGAATAAGTTCAGCATCAGGTGCTTCACCCAAAAGAGGACTAATTGTATCTTTTATTAAATTATATCCAGCATAGAGAATAAAGAATGAAACCAAAAGGCCAATATATCCATCGATGGTTAAATTAAAATATTTTGCAATTAATATGCTAATGACAACTGTTGAAGTTATTATTACATCACTAAAGCTGTCAAATGAAGTTGCATTAAGTGCGCCTGATGATGATTCAATTGCTAGTATTTTATTAAAATAACCTAGCCAAAGCTTAACTAATATGGATGATATAAGAACTATAAAGGTATATATATTAAAACTAAGCTCGTTTGGATGAAGTATTTTATCAACTGATGATTTAAAAAACTCAATACCAACATACAAAACTAATATTGAAACAATTAACCCAGCTATATATTCACCACGACCATGACCAAAAGGATGTTCTTTGTCTGCAGGTTTATCAGCAATCATAAATCCTACTATTGTTACGACAGATGAGCCAACATCAGAAAGATTATTAAAAGCATCAGCTGTAATTGCAATACTACCACTTAAAGTACCGACAATAAATTTAAATGCAAACAATAATATATTAATTAGAATTCCTACTGTACCAGATAGATATCCAATATACTTTCTATCCTTTTTATTTTTTAAAAAGAGTTTAATCAATTTTTTAGTCATTTGTATCAAGCTCCTTTTTGAAATATATAGATATATTTTATCCTATTCTTATAAAAAATAGAATTATATTTGAATAATATACCATGAATTTTTAGATTTTAAAAGGCAAAAATAATAGTGTGAAAAAAATAAACATATGGAGGTACAAAGTATGTTACAAAAGAATGCTAGACAAAACGTAGAAGAAAGTGTACAAAATCTACAAAATACTTTAAATAGCTTAAGACAAGCAGCTTCAACAGTAGAAAATCCTAATACTAAGTCACAAATTGAACAACAGGTACAACAAATACAAAATACATTAAATGCATGCCAAAACATAGCAAATACATTAAGACAACAATAGTTAAGAAGGGGATTATCCCCTTCTTAATTTTGTAAAAAAATAAATAAAAATTCACTTGATTTGTATAAATATATGTGTTAATATATTCTCAATATTAATAAAAAGACATTGCCTTGTGTAGAGGTGCCCAAATCAATAGTACAATAGCGGAGCTTGGCAGGCTATGATGCTATGGGAAAGGGATGCGGGCCGAAGGGAATAGGTGCCAAACTATTTACCTGGCTGTTTGCATAATATGCACTCAGCTGTCACCAAAAGGTGGAGAGCTACAAAGGTTTTGTTTGAGTATGCAAAAAAGCAGCTTGGACAAACCTTGCTGCTTTTATTTTTTTATAAAAATAGCTCATTTAGGGAATAAATGAAGTGACAGAAATATTAGGAGGAGTGTATATGGGAATAATTGTTCAAAAATACGGTGGAAGCTCAGTGGCTACAACAGAAAAGATAAAAAGAGTTGCAAAAAGTGTAATAGATAGAAAAAACAAAGGGAATAAACTTGTTGTTGTAATATCTGCAATGGGAGATACAACCGATGAGTTAATTGAGCTTGCAGGTGGAATTACAAAAAATCCTGATAAAAGAGAATTAGATGCACTACTTGCAACAGGTGAAATGATTTCAAGTTCACTTTTAGCCATGGCCATAAAAGACTTAGGTTATGATGCAATATCATTTAATGCTTTTCAAATTCAATTAAAAACCAATGGTATATATGGTAAATCATTAATTGAAGATATCAATGTTGCACCAATAAAAAAGGCATTAGAGGAGGATAAAATCGTCGTAGTTGCGGGTTTTCAAGGTATTTCAGATGAGGGAGATATAACAACATTAGGTAGAGGAGGTTCTGATACTACTGCTGTTGCAATAGCAGTCAAACTAGAAGCTGAATGTGAGATTTATACAGATGTTGATGGTATTTATAATGTTGATCCTAGATTATATAAAAATGCTAAAAAAATAAATGAAATAAGCTATGAGGAAATGCTTGAGCTTTCAAGTCTAGGTGCACAAGTAATGCACTCTAGATCAGTTGAGCTTGGACAAAAATATAATATTCCTATTTATGTTGGATTAAGTTGTAGTGACATTGTTGGAACATATATTAAGGAGGTAGAAAGTATGGAGACTAAGCCAGTTACAGGTCTTGCTGTGTCAGATGATGATGTATCAATTACACTTTTAAATATAGAATATGATATTAATTTACTTTCAGATATTTTTGAATCAATAGCATCAAGAAAAATAAATGTAGACATGATAAGCCAAACAGCACCTCAAAATGGAAATGTAAACATATCTTTTACAATTCCAAAGGCTGATTTAAATGAATGCTTAGAGGTAATAGGTGGATATGTAAGCAATAGACCAGTTATAGATGAAGATATCACTAAGTTTTCAATTGTTGGAATAGGAATGAAAACAACATCAGGTGTTGCATCAAGACTATTTAAAGTATTTAAAGAAAATAACATACAAGTTAAGATGATTACAACATCTGAAATAAGAATAACATGTACAATAAATAGAAATGATAAACTAAAGGCAGTTGAACTTGTTGCTAAAGAATTTAATCTTTAAAAATACAAATACTATAGAAGGGGTGTGAAACTTTCTATAGTATTTTTTATTTATCTATTGAAAAAATCATATAAAAATATTATTATATGATTAAATAGTGGTATACTGAAAATGGAAGGTGATTTACATGAGTTTAAAGGAAATTAATGCGCAACAATTTGAAGAAATGGGCCAAAGCTTTAATGGAGTTTTAGAACTTTATACAAATACTTGTCCAGTTTGTGTACAGTTAAAACCTGTTCTTGAAGAAGTAGCAAATGAAGTAGAAAATGTTGATTTTTACACTATAAATGCACAAGATAATATGTCAGTTGCAAGAAAGTTTAGAGTAATGAGTGTGCCAACAACAATAGTAATTAAAAATGGTGAAGCTGCAGAAAAGATTTTAGGATTTAAAAACAAAGAAGATTTAAAAGAGATAATACAAAAGCATTTTTAGATGAATAAAATGGAGATTGTAGATAATTTTAAGGCACTTTCAGATGAAACAAGGATAAGAATATTAAATCTACTTATGATTAAAGAGCTTTGTGTATGTGAACTAGAGGTTTTGCTTGGGCTTAATAAGTCTAACGCCTCTAGACACTTAAATAAGTTAAATTTAACAGATATAATAAAAAACTATAAAAAGAGACAACATGTTTATTATTTTGTAAATCCAGACTTTATAAATAGAAAAAATTTTTTATGAAAATATTAGACAAATATTTAACAAAGATGTTATATTAAAAAAGGACAAACTTAATTTAAATAAATACATTTTAAGTGCTATATCCTGCGATGAACTAAAAGAAGGAAAATTAAAATTAAAAGGAGGAAAATTAGTTGGAAAAGAAAAAGGGACTAGGATTTTTTGAAAGGTATCTTTCAATTTGGGTAGCTCTATGTATTGTAGCAGGAATTCTGATAGGTAAGTATATACCTGCAATACCAAACACATTAAATAAGTTTGAATATGCAAATGTTTCAATTCCGGTAGCAATACTAATATGGCTTATGATTTACCCAATGATGTTAAAGATTGATTTTTCAAGCATAGTTAATGGAAGTGAAAAACCAAAGGGACTTATAGTTACTTGTGTTACAAATTGGCTTATTAAACCATTTACAATGTATTTAATTGCTTATTTCCTCATAAGCATAGTGTTTAGTAGATTTATACCAGATAATTTGGCAACTGATTATATAGCCTGTCTCTTATACACATCT
>JAOAFH010000038.1 GCA_026416355.1 Clostridiales bacterium
ATGCCTTTCGGTATTTAACCTTTAATTCTTGTGGAATATCAACTGTATTGTTTCCTATAACCACAATTGACTTAAGGTTCTTTGAACCCATTACAGCACCAAGGCCTAATCTACCAAAGTGTCTATATGTATCAACATTTACACCAGCATAAGTTACAAGGTTTTCACCTGAACGTCCTATTCTTATTGAGCTTCTAACACCACTACCATGTGTAGTTTGTCTTAGAATTTTACCAGTTTCTTCAACTGATAGTCCCCACATTGCTCTTGCATCTCTAAATTGAACGCCATCATCTATTAATAAATATTGTGGGTGAGCTGATTTACCAGTTATAACCATTGCATCTATTCCAGCAAATCTCATTGCCATTGCAAATCTTCCACCTGCATGGCTTTCACCATATTCCTTAGTATGTGGTGAATAGAAAGTTGCAACTGCCTTTGTACATACAGGCATTACAAATGAAAGAGGTCCTATTGCATATATCATTGGTTGAGCTGGATCTAGTGGATCAAGTTCTGGCTTAATATTTTCATCTAGAAGCTTTGCAGCAAGCCCAGTACCACCTATATATTTTACTAAATCTTTTCTTTGTTCATATCTATACTCTTGCTTATCAAGATCTATATATAATATGTTCATGTAATCTCTAGCTAGCATATTATAAAACCTCCTTCGTAGTTATACATCTGTGAGGACAATATTTTGTACAGTATCCACAGTGTGTACAGATTATTGGATAATTTTCTTCATCAAATCTTATTGCACCAACTGCACATGCTCTACCACATGCCCCACATTTTGTACACTTATCCTTATGGAAAACTACTCCTCCACCATTTCTCTTTGTTAATGCACCAAATTTACATGCTTCCATACATGCTGGCTCTTCACATCCACGACAAATGTTTATAACAAACTCTCCTGTATATCCACCTGATGTCTTAACTTCAATTGCTGAATTTGCTATTGAATATTCTCCTCTTAATCTTGCACAAGCTTGACGGCATGATAGACAACCAATACATCTTCTTCTATCTGCTACCTTTAATATTTTTGCCATTGTTACACCTCCAATAAATATAATGAGCCAGTTATATTAAGTATTTTATAGTTGACCAAAGTATTATGAAATAATATTGTTACAATCCTTCATTTTTTAACAAAGGCTATTATACCACATTTCAATTAATAATTTGTTAACAGTCTGTTAATTTTTTATCAGATACTCAATCTGGCCTTGATTTTCCTTGATTATAACCTCTCTATCATTATCTAATTTGCCAGATAAAATAAGTTTTGCCAATTCTGTTTCAATATATTTTTGAATAAATCTTTTTAATGGTCTTGCACCATAAACCTCATCATAACCTAGTTTCACTATGTTCTCTAGTGCACTTTCTTCTACGGTAAGCTTAATATTTCTATCATTTAACCTATTTTGTATTTCATCAATAAATATTTTTACTATCCTAACTATTGCATCATTTGAAAGTGGCTTAAATATAACAACGTCATCTAGTCTATTTAAAAATTCTGGTCTAAATTTCATTTTTAATATATCTTGTACATCTTTGTTAATTTGTTGTATTTGTTTGTTAACTTCTAAACCATGTTGTATTACTTCACTTCCTAAATTTGAGGTCATAATTATTATGGTATTTCTAAAGTCTACAATATGACCTTTTCCATCTGTTAATCTTCCTTCATCAAGTATCTGTAAAAATATATCAAAAACTTCTTCATTAGCTTTTTCTATTTCATCAAATAATATTACACTATAAGGTTTTCTTCTTACAGCTTCGGTTAATTGTCCTCCTTGTTCATATCCAACGTAACCAGGAGGTGCACCAATAAGTCTTGAGACAGAGAACTTTTCCATATATTCAGACATATCAATCCTTATTATGTTATCTTCACTGTCAAACAATTCTCTTGCTAAAGTTTTTGCAAGCTCTGTTTTTCCGACACCTGTTGGCCCTAAGAATAAAAATGAACCTATTGGTCTTTTAGGATCTTTTATTCCAGCCCTTGCCCTTAATACTGCACTTACAACAACATCTACCGCTTCATCTTGTCCAATTACCCTTGATTTAATATTGTTTTCTAGATTTAATAGTTTTTCTCTTTCACCCTCCACTAGTTTTGATAAAGGAATATTAGTCCATCTAGATACTATTTCACATATTTCTTCTTCTGTAACCTCTTCCTTCAATAACATATTTTCATTACTTTGTTTGCTATTTAGTTCAGAAAGCTCCATTTCAAGCTGTGGTAGTTGACCATATTTTATTTCCGCTAATTTATTTAAATCATATTCCTTTTCTGCTTGTTGCATTTTTGCCTTTAGTTCATCTATTTTCTCCTTTAATGTTCTAACTCTATTTAATTCTTCTTTTTCTTTTAAATACCTAGCATTTAGTTCATTTTCTCTATCCTTTAAATTAGCTATTTCTTCTTCAACCTCAAGCATTCTTAACTTTGTCTTCTCGTCTGTTTCGTTTTTTAGTGCTTGTTTTTCTATCTCTAGTTGTAATATTTTTCTTTTAACTTCATCTAATTCATATGGCACACTTTCAATTTGTGTCTTAATCATAGCACAAGCTTCATCTACTAAATCAATGGCTTTATCAGGTAAAAACCTTTCTGTTATGTATCGTTTAGAAAGCTTAGCTGCTGCAACCAGTGCACCATCATGTATTTTTATTCCATGATGAATCTCAAGCCTTTCCTTTAAACCTCTTAATATTGCAATTGTATCCTCAACAGTAGGCTCATCTATATAAACAGGTTGAAATCTTCTCTCTAGTGCCTTATCCTTTTCAATATATTGTCTGTATTCATCAAAAGTTGTTGCTCCAATGCAATGAAGCTCTCCCCTTGCAAGCATTGGCTTAATTAAATTCCCTGCATCCACAGCCCCTTCTGCCTTTCCTGCTCCAACAATTGTATGTATTTCATCAATAAAAAGTATAATTTTCCCTTCACTTCTTTGAATGTCCTTAAGAACTGCCTTAAGTCTTTCTTCAAATTCACCTCTGTATTTTGCACCTGCAATTAATGCTCCTAAGTCTAGTGAAAATATTCTCTTATCCTTTAACCCTTCAGGAACATCTCCTTTTATTATTCTTTGTGCAAGTCCTTCTACTATTGCTGTTTTACCAACACCTGGATCTCCAATTAATACAGGATTATTTTTGGTCTTTCTAGAGAGAATCATTATAACCCTTCTAATTTCTTCATCCCTTCCTATTACTGGATCAAGCTTGTTCTTAATTGCCTCATCTGTTAAATCTCTACCATACCTTTTAAGGGCATCATATGTTCCCTCTGGATCATTGGTTTCTACCCTTTGTCCTCCTCTAGCTTCCATTAAAACCTTTAAAAATTTATCTTTATCAATTCCAATTTGTCTTAATTCTTTTGTAATAGGATGATTTGTATCTAAAATAGCTAAAAATACATGTTCTACACTTATATACATATCACCCATATTTTTCATTATTTTTTCAGCTGATAATAATACTTCCTCTAGTCTTCTTGTGGCATATACATAACCTTCATCTGCTGCCTGACCATAGACCTTTGGAAGTTTATCAAGATAATTTTTTATCTCTTTTTCTAATAGCGAAACTTTAATACCCATTCTTTGTATTAAATTTGGTATTAATCCCTCTTCTTGTGTAATTAATGCATACAACAGATGTTCAACATCTACTTGCTGTTGCTTAAAAGAAATAGCCGTTTTTTGTGCTAAATTAAGGGCTTCCTGAACCTTCAATGTCATTTTATTTATGTCCATAATATCCCTCCTATAAATCTTTAGTAAAACAAACTATTTTCATCAATTCATCATATACTGATTGAACAAGTTGTTTTTGCTGTTTTATGCATGTTTGCTTATTAAAGCTTACCCCTATTAATAACAATGTTGATGCATCTAATTTTTGGGTTAGTAAATTATACATTTTTTCATTAAAATCCAAACATCCTACCCTCATTATCTCGTTGTTTTTATTTTTTCCACTTTGGGTTAACGCTATAAAAGACTTTTTGTTTGAATAAATATATTCCTGCAAATGAGACTTTTTATTTAATATCAAACCTTTATCTTCAGTTTCAAAAAATACTGCAAGTTCTTCTGAATTTAATTGGATGACTACTTTTCCACCTTTATCAACATTATGTTCAGCCCTTATATTCTCACTTTTTTTACTGAGTTTTTGAAAATCTCTTTCTAGCTCAAAAAATCCATCCGTTTTTTTATGATATAATTTTTGAATTTCATAGCAAAAACTTCTAAATTGCAGTTTCATTTCATCACGATATTTGTTGTAATCTTCTTTAGAATATTTATCCTTGTTTTTAAAAAAATCAAAAGCCATTGCCTCAAGCCCTAAAAATTCCATTAATTATCCCCCCAAAAATAAAAGCATGATTTCTGTTTGTATTTAATTATACACAATTAATTCCAAAAAAGAAATCATGCTAATTATTATATTTTTAAATTTTGTGATAATAATAAATATTCAATCGCTTGTTTTGTATTACCTATATTACTATACATTTGCGATAATTTAATATATATGTCCTTTTTATCTATATCATTGCTATTTTTATCTATAAAATCTATTGCATAAAAGGCAAAATCCTCAGCTCTTTGATAATCCTTTATTTCTAGGTAATAATCAAATTTTAATTTAAGTATTTTTACAATTCCTGTTACACTATTATTGTTAAGAACAAATTCTTCACACTTGTTTATATAAATAAGTGCTTCTTCATATCTTTTTGTTTCCTTTAAACAATCGATTAAATTCAAATATGCATCAATCATAACTTCAATGTCATCAATATAATTCATATTTACTATTTCTTTAAATACATCTATTGCTTCATCCTTTTTGCCTTGCTCCCATAAACATACAGCCATATTGTTTTTAGCCTTAATCATTCCCTCTAAATCATTAGAATTTTGATATACATTATAAGCCTTTTCAAACCTATTATAACTATCATTTGCATCTTTTAGCTTTAAATCTACATTTCCCTGCATCATATTTATGCCTGCTAAATAGTTTTGTTTTTTAGGCCAATCGTTATTTTTAATTAAATCCTTTAATTTTTTTAGATAACTATCTGATAATGTATATCTGTTTAAAGCAATTGAGCAAAGTGCCAAATCATAATATGTCCTTGCTATATTATCTAATGAAATATTTTTTTCTATAAGTTCTTCAGAATTTTTATAATAACCAAAAGCCAATTGATATTTTTCATTAAAATAACTACAATTACCTAGATTAATATATATATCAGAAATAATATCATATTCTTCTGTTTTTAAATAATAAAATATTGCCTTTAAAAACTCCTCAAAGCTTTTGTTATATTCATTTGATGCATAATACTTTTTAGCAAAACAATAATGATAAAATCCCTTTTGATAATCCAACAAATCATCATATGAGTTTTTAAAATTGTTTACTTCATCAATAATAATGGCAATATTGTTTTCATTTAATAGATTATCTTTATACATATTTATAGTATTATCAAATTGTTTTTGTATCCTCTCTTTTTCATCAAAAATAAAATACTCAATATCAACTTCTAATTTTTGAGCTAAGTACTCTAATAGCTCTTTACTTGGATTACTCTTACCATTTTCAATAGAACTAATTTGAGCAACAGTAACTCTGTCCCCTGCCAACTGTTTAAGTGTCATAAACTTTTGTTTTCTAAGTTCTCTAATTTTTAACCCTACACTACTGCCCATACTTTCCCCCTTAACTTATAAATATTAGATTATTCCAAGTTGCTTATATATCTCTATACTTCTATTCATATATTTAAGTGCAAGCTCTTGAATGTCTAGATCCATATATAGTTTGCCTAAAAGTACACAAAAATCTGCCAATGGCTTTTGATACTCTGTTGTCTCTAAGTATTTGATTGCATTAATTAAAGTTTCTTCTATTTTATTTTTATCATTTTCTAATGTGTAAATTTTATAGAAATACTCAAATGATTTTATTCTATATTCATGTTCGTCATATGTTATCATTTCTAAAATTCTGTCTATACTCTTTTTTGCTTCTTCTAATTCACCTAATTTAATATAGTTGTCACAAAGTTTAAATAGAGTTTCAGGCAAGCTATTATCCATTATTTCTTGTTTTATTTTTATTGCATTTTTTAGATGAACAAAAGACTCTTCATAGTTATCTTGACTTGCAAAAACTTCTCCAATACCATCTTCAATCACAGCTATTTCTCTTCTACAATTCAATTCTTCTAAAACACTTTTTGCTTTTTTAGAATATTTTATTGCATCTTGAAGTTTCCCTTCCTTTGCATGTGATATACTTAGCAATATAAGCACATCTGCATATGCCTTTTTGTCACTAAAAATTTCTAGCCTCTTTTTTGCAACATATGCATAATCAATGGCATTAGATGCTTTATTTAATTTTAGATATACCATTGCAATGTAATAATTTATCTTTGCCTTTAACAGTTCATCCTCTACCTTATTTTCAATAATTATAGTTTCACCTTGCATAAAATAATTAAGAGCTGTTGAATAATACCCCATGCTACTACTAATCTTACCTAAAAGTAGAAAACTTTCTATTACATCTTCTATCAAATCAAGTTTTAAAAATATACTATTAGCTACTAGGCAGTATTGTTGTGCTTCTTCATAATTTTTATAATGAAATTTTATATTTGCAAGCACCATATTAAATTTACCTTTAAATAGTAAAAGATTATATTCATTTGCATAATGAATTCCTTTTTCTACATATTCATTTGCTCTATCAAAATCATTAGTAGATAGCGATGCCTCTGCTATATTCAAATAATATTCACATATTTTAGAAGCTTGTTTTTCTTCACTTTCTAAAAAATAATCTACATCTGTCTCAAGCCTTTGTGCAATGTATTCTAATAACTCAATACTAGGATTTGATTTTCCTGATTCAACAAGACTTATCTGACCTGGTGTTACTCTATCGCCAGCAAGCTCCTTTAATGTTAAGTTTTTTTCTTTTCTTTTTGCTTTTATTTTTTCACCCAACGTTAATATTTCCATAAACATCCCGCCTATTTCATTATTATTATTTATTATATAAAATTTTTCTTAACAATTACAAGAAAAAAAATAGTAAAAACTCCTGTACTATTGTTGAGATAATTTAATATTACAAATCACACAAATTATTTTTTGTCATAAAACATATTTCGTAATAAATTTAATATACTTTATAAAAAAATAGGGGTAAAATAACCCCTATTTCATGTAATCTCTTATATCTTCCATAACATCTCCAAGCCTATGTGCCATTCTTCTGCCTGCCCTGTTCATCCTTCTTCTTGTTCTGTAATCCATATTTGGCATAGCCATTAAGCTTGCTGCTGCTCCTAACAATGCACCTGCTGCAAGTCCTGTAAGTAATCTATTTTTCATAGAAAGCACACTCCTTTCTTTTATCTTCACTAATTAGAGTGTGCATTATTTTGTTTTATAAACAAGTAAATTTTTATTGGATTGTATTTATTTGGGTTATTTTATAGCTATCACCTATCTCAACTATGTATTTGTTGATACTAGATGTGCTATTTGTATTTTCCATTTCGTCCGTCTTAACTTTTACTTGCCAATTTTCCTTTACGTCTATTTCTATAACACCAGAATATTTTAACTTTGCAGATAATAATTCAAATCCTAAAAGTTTCTTTTCATATTTATAGTCAATCGAATTTAACCATTCTATTTCATTTAAAACCTCAGTATAGAGTCCTGAATTATTATATAAACATTGTACTTCTTCAACTTTTTTATTTTGAATTGCATTTTCTTTAAACTTTAAATACTCTCCAATAGTTTCCTTACAACGTTCTATAACTTCCTCAGCTAAATCAAGTTTTACCTCTATCTTTTGTCCTGCCAATACTTTGTTATTATAATCTTCACAACCTTGAAGAGTTATCTTAACCTCATATAATGCAAAAGGTATTTTTTTTATTAAAACTACCCCATCTTTATTTTCCAAATCTTCACCACAAACTTGTACTTTAGCTTGTAAAGGAACTTTAATTGTCCAATCATACACATAATCATCAAATTTCCAATTTAGTTTACCATTATTTTTTTGTAAAATAACAACCTTGTCTCCCTTTTTACTAGTATACGTCAATGTTGTTTTTTGCTTATCTTCTACCTTATTTTTCAATACGGTATCATTTGGGAAGTTATACTCCATATATTTTTGAAAAACATCAAATGAAAAATCCCTATTATCAATCATGTTATAAAGAGCCCTATAATCTCTTTCTTTAAAGGATTTTTCAAATATTGTTTCATTGTCTTTAAGTGACAATAAAACAATTAATAAAACAATTATAGGTAGCAACCCTATAGATATTTTTCTGAGCATAAACTTAATCTCTAGGTTATAAAACCGCTTTACCTTCATAAAAGCCTCCTAAACATACTTCAAAATATTTTATTAAAAATTATAATCAAATATTCATATGTTTATACCTAGGAGGCGTCTATATTATAAATTATTAGCTATTTCTTTTGATTTTTGTATAACTTTCTCTTCAATATTCATAATTTTATCTGTATTAAGCTGACAAATGTAATCTAAAAATTTAGCACCAACCGATAAAAAAACATATCTACTTTGAAGCAAAATACAATCTAACATCTTTTGATTGTCTCTTCCTGAAGTAAATATCAATACTCCTTTTTTCTCTTTTATCTGTTTATTCAAAACAAACTTTCTTGCATACATCACTTGAAGTCTATCAACTAAAGTTTTTAAAGGAGTTGTAAAAGAAGCAAAATAAACTGGACTTGCCAAAACAATAATATCTGATTCTTCAATTTTTTCATAAACCTCATTTAAGTCATCATATATACACATACCATCTTTTTCACAACTATGACATCCAATACAATGATTGATTTGCATTTTTTGTGTTTCAATTATATCTATTGAATATACGTTTTTATCTACTTCTTTTAGAAATAAATTTAATAAATTTTGTGTTTTTCCATTTTTATTTATACAACCATTTAATACCAAAACCTTCAAAACCATCACCTCTATCTCAAAAAAGCTAAGGCACCACATTGGTGCCTTAGCTCTACCTATAGGGGGTAACACCATTTATTAAATGGCATCACTTACGATAATTGTGTAACTTATGTATCTATTTTATCAATTTAAAAATTTAAAGTCAATAGCAAATTTGAAGTTATTTTTTTAACAATTTCGTAATTCTGAATTTTAATTTTTATAAATCTAAATCATCCATTACCTTTTCAATGTCAAAATTTATATCTTTATCACTTGCTACTAAAACAAATTCACATTGTTCAAAGAACTGTCTATCTATTTCATATGTAACAAAATCAACATTTAAATCATATTCTTCTGCTAAATCCTCAACTATGTCTTTAACATTATCAACAGCTATGTCTACAAGATATGGTAGAAAATATTCATCGTACCAAACATCTTCTCCTTTATCATCATAATTGTCATTTGCATATGCCTTAGCTGCTTCTATTTCTGCTTCATCAAATGAATAGAAAAAATCAAATACAGCTATTTTTTCTTTATAATCCAATTCATCAATTTCACTTAGTCCTTGTTTTTCTAGAAATTCAAATATTCTCTTCTTATCCATAATTATCACCTCTTATATGATTTTATCCAAAGTAAACTAAATTATTCATATTCTATCTGCAATTAATTTACCAAGCTCCCTTGCTTTTTTAATATCTTCTTCTGATGGCTTAAATTTAACCTTAAGAGGCTCTATGTCTATGCAGAATTTTAATCCCTTTAATCTATCTGTAAGCATAGGAACTGCCTCTCCACTCCATCCATAGGAACCAAATGCAACTCCAATTTTACCTCTATTGTTGATAGGACAAACTAATGACAATAAATCCCATACTGGCTTAACTGCATCTTGATTTATTGTTGGTGAACCAATTATCAAAGCTTTAGCTCTTTCTATATTTTCTACTATTTCACTTATGTCTGATTCTGAAATATCATATATGTATGCCTTTGCTCCATTTTCTTCAAGACCTTGTTTGATGTTTTCTGCAATTTCCTTTGTGTATCCATATGCTGAAACATATGCAATTACTGCTGATTTTTCTTCTTGATAGATACCTGCCTTGCTCCACTCTTCATATTTTTTAATGAAATGTTGTATATCCTTTCTTAAAACTGGACCATGGCTTGTGCAAATCATGTCAAATTCAATGTTTCTAATTCTATCTATTGCTGATAAAACATATTTCTTAAATGGTCCCATAATTACATCATAGTAATATTCAAATTCATAGGAGAAATCACCAACTTCATCATTGAATATACTTCTTTCATCACAATAATGGCATCCAAATCCATCACATGTAAATAGAATTTTATCATTTTGACTATATGTAAATATTGTATCAGGCCAATGTAAAAATGGTGCTGATATGAATTTTAAAGTTCTTTGCCCTATATTTAATTCATCCTTTGCTTCTACTCCATTAAAGTCCATGTTTGTTATTTCTTTAATGTTAATTAAAGCTGGTCTTGATGCATAAACAACTATGTCATTATATGTTTCAAATATTTTTCTTAAAGAACCACTATGGTCTGGCTCTGTGTGTTGAACTACAAGATAATCTATTTTTCTATCTCCTATTATGCTTTTAATATTTGCTAAAAACTCCTCTTGATAACCATCCTTTACAGTATCCACAAGGGTTATTTTTTCATCAACTATAAGGTATGAATTGTATGTAGTTCCTTTTTCTGTTGTCATTATAATATCAAAAACTCTAAGCTCAGGATTCCTAACTCCAACCCAAAATACTCCTTTTTTTAGCTCTACTGCACCCATAGGTTGCACCTCCACATCAATTATTTAGTTATATTATACATTATTTTTCTAATTAATTAAATATTAATGGATAATATTTTTCTATTGTTTAATTTTAATTACTAGTTATATTATTGCCTTTAATACCATATAATTTCATTGAAATATTTAGGGAGGTATTTAAATGTTACTTTCATTATTTAGTATATTATGGGGAATCTTAATTTGTTTGATTTTATCCTCTCCAATTGGCTACTATCCACTTTTTATAAGTATGTTTATAGTATCATTAGCTGTATACATTGTTGCAAAAAAATTCATAAATCCTAGTAAACGTTTAATCGCTCTAAACGTCATTTATTTCTTTGCTGCTTATATTTTATGTAGTTATTTTTTATTTAAACCTTCTACAAATAACTACTTTATGTTTTCCAATATTTCAAAAGAAAAAAAAGCCGTTATATTTTATTGTGAAGGAGAAATGGAAAAGTATACTCCATATTATTCAGGTTACTTAACTAAAGACATACCCTTTTATTTAAAACCAATACATTCATATCAATTGAAAAAAATTTATTCTAAGATAGAATTGAACACAAAAAATCAAACACTAAATACAATTGCAAGGGATGTTAAATCCTCTATTTTAAGTTATAAGCCTTATTACTTTTATATTGCATACTCTGCATACACACCAACAATAAATAGCGCCTTATCAAGCGCAATTAACGATGGATGTTCAGAAATTATTATCATTAACTATTCTTCAAATAACGATTTGTTGAATGATTTAAGTAAAGTAGTTGACTTTAAAAAATTTGAAGAAAACGGCGTCAAAATATCAGTTACTAAAAGTATTCAACTAAAAGGTGAGTTTCAAGAGTATATGGCAAATAGGGTTATAAACATGCCTTCTAAATTTGATGGAATAGTTATTTTAACCAAAAATGATGATGTTGGAACAGCCGTAAAATCTATTATAAATGAAACCTATAAAAAAGATGATATGATACTAGTAACTGATAACATTGAAGATGGAGTAAAAAATTTTATTGATAAAGGTGCAAATAATATTCTATATGTATGCTTAGATGAATCTTCATCTGGCTTAAACTCTGAATATTTCTATCCAAGAACTTTACTAAAATATACTGACAAGGCTAATATTGTTGGAATAAAGGACTGGGGATATGATAGAGCACTTGTTAAGGCAACAATTAAGAGTTTTCTTGAGGTTGAAAAATAAAAATTAATATAATTTTAGCCCCATGCAAGGTATATTTTAAAATCCTTTCATGGGGCATTTTACAAAATATTTATCACATTATTGAATAAATAATATTTTCTTATACTAATATAATTCTTTATTCTTAATTGGCTCTTGCATTTATAATAATAGTCCATTGCACTATTATTTTAACCTTTTATTGTCTTATAAAAATTAATTTACTTTTTATATAATCTTGTTGCCCTTGCAAAGAAAACAGCAATAACAGAATCCACTAAATGATGAACTGCTGTTCCAAATGCTACAACATAAAAGATTTGCCTTACATTAAAACCAAATATCGGAATTACTATCAATCCTTCTAGTAATGCATGAATTGGTAATAAAATTAGTAATACAAGTTCGTATCTAATACCTTTCTTAACCAGTAAGCCTCCAATGTATCCTACTGGTATGTGCATTAGTGCTCTTAATGTTACTGCTGGATTACCTAATTTTATAAAGAAACCTAATGCAGATGAAGCTCCTACCATTGCCGCAACTTGAGGACTAATTAGTGTAGATAAAAGTAGCGGAACATGAGACATTATTGTAGCTGTAAATGGTGGTATTACTACTGTTAAAAAGCCACCAAAGGCTAAAGGTATAAGTATAGATAGTGCCGCAAAAACCGCTCCAAGTGTTAACTCTCTTGTTTTCATATCTTAATCCTCCTTAACATCTGTCTTAACACTAAACATTATACTGTAAAGACAGGTGTTAGTCTATATTTATTACATCTTCTTTAAAATTAGCTTATTAACAATTCCTATATCTGCCTCTAGAAACTCAAACTTATTTAAATCTTTTATCTCAACCCATTTAAAATCTTCAACTTCATTTGCTTTTATTTCTCCTGATTTATATCTGCATTTATATACAAGCATTAAAAGATTAAACTTTTCATATCTATGATAAACAACATCAAAAACATCTATAACTTCAATATTTATATTAAGTTCCTCAAATATTTCTCTAACAATGCAATCCTCTGGGGCTTCCCCCTCCTCTAGTTTACCACCTGGAAATTCCCATAGAAATTCTCCATGTTTTCCTTTCTTCCTTTGAGTAATTAATATGTTATTATCTTTTTCTATTATTGCAGCAGTAACAATTAGCATTTTCTATTTCTCCTTTATATGGTAAAATTTAAATATATGAATATGGAGGTGAAATAATGAAAATTATTATAAATCAAAAAGCAAAGGATTATATAAACTCCAAAGGTGGAAATTTAATAATTACATTAACTAAAACATCATGTGGTTGAGCAGGCAGTGTAAAAAGTCTCTGGATTGAGGCTATGAAATATGTAGATAATACTGAAAACTACTATTATTATGAACAAGACGGAATAAAAATATATATAAATAAAAATTTAATTATTGATGATGAAATTTCTATTGAGCTCAAGGCAAAAATACCTCTAATAGGACCTATTTTTAATGTAAAAGGTGTAAAGATTCAATTCTAATTTATATAGCTTACTTTAATACTATTTTAACCACCAAGCCATAAACAATTTACTAGAGAGATTATTTTGGTTTGTTCTATATAATTTATTTTAGAGCGTATAAGCGTAAATTTATAAAAAAATTCATCACCCACTATTATAGATGGGGGATGAATTTCGTTGATTATATATTGATTTTACTCCTCTTTATAAACCTCATATGCCCTGTCAGTATACATTATACCATCTAAATGGTCTATTTCATGGCAGAATGCTCTACATAAAAGCTCTGTCGCCCTATATCTAACCTTTTTACCTTCTTCATTTAATCCTTCTACTTCAACCTCAACAGGTCTTTCTAAAAATCCATAATATCCTGGATAGCTTAGGCATCCTTCTTCACTTTCCTGCTTTCCTTTTTGTTTTGTAATTACAGGATTAATTAATATAATCGGCTCCATACCATCTCTTAAATCTATCAAAATAACTCTTTTATTAACTGCTATTTGTGGTGCAGCAAGACCTATTCCTGTTGTACTGTAAAGCGTGTCCTTTAGGTCTTGTATTAATTCATTTATTTCATTATCAATTACTTTAACCTCATCACTTTTTGTTTTAAGAGCTGGATGACCTTTCTTAACTATTTCCCTTACAGCCATAGTTTAAACCTCCAAAAATTATTCTATAACTATTATATCATCTCCTACTTTAACTATTCCACCCTTTAGTACCTTAACAAAAATTCCTTCTCTTGGCATTACACAATCACCAACAAGTCTTTTTATTTCACATCCACCATGACACTCTTTACCTATTTGAGTTACTTCAACTTCAGCCTCTCCTATTATCATTCTTGTTCCAATCTTAAGATTTGGAAGGTCTATGCCTTTTGTTGTTATGTTTTCTGCAAACTTTCCATAATCTAAATGATCTAGCCCCATCTTTTTCATCTTATCAATGCTTTCCTCAGCAAGAAGGCTAACTTGTCTATGCCACTTTCCTGCGTGTGCATCTCCCTTTATTCCAAAATCAGCTATTAATTCTACTTCATTTACTGGTTTTTTTACAACTCCCTTTGTTTCACTTGTGTTCAATGATACTACTTTTCCCATTTTTAAATCACTCCTTACAAAATGTCCTGATTTTCCTCCCCTTTTCTCTATAAGCTTAATATCACCTATAACCATTTCTTTATCTATTGCCTTACACATATCATATATAGTAAGTGCTGCAACTGATACAGCAGTTAGCGCCTCCATCTCAACACCTGTTTTACCAACTGTTTTAGCCTTTGCAATTATATAAACTTTACATTCTTCATCATCTATTTGAAAATCTATATCACAACCACTTAAAAATATATTATGGCACATTGGAATCAAATCACTTGTTTTTTTAGCTCCCATTATTCCGCCTATTTGTGCAACTGCTAGTACATCACCTTTTTTTATGCTTCCTTGCTTTATTGCCTCAAGGGTTTCTCTTTTCATTTGTATATATCCCATTGCAATAGCTATTCTTTTGCTGTCATTTTTATCTCCAACATCAACCATTCTAGCTCTTCCTTCTTCATTAAAATGGGTAAGTTCCATAATTAACCTCCTGTTCTAACCATATCTCTACTACTTTTACTTATCTTATCCTCTAGCAGAGTATGTTTTTCATACTTATTATATATTCCATATTTTAATACATCAATTAACTTATTATTGTCATTAATATATGGTCTCAAATCATATTCATCCCTATTATGAAGACATGTTTTTAACTTTCCGTCAGATGTAATTCTTATTCTATTGCATCTGTCACAAAAGCTGTGGCTCATTGTTGTAATAAATCCAACTCTACCTGCATGTCCATCTAATCTATAAACCTCCGAAGGGCCTCCACCATTGTTTTCAACCTTAACAATGTTGGCACCTTTGAAATACTTCATTATATCGTCCTTTGTTATTCCCTTAAACTTTGTACCTTCTCCTATTGGCATAAGCTCTATAAATCTTACATCTAAATTAGTATTTTTAGTCATTTCAATAAAATCTTCTATTTCATCATCATTAATACCCTTTATGGGAATCATATTAACCTTTACAATTAGACCTAGATCAATTGCCTTATTTAATCCATCAATTACCTTTTTTAAGTCCCCACCTGTTAAAGTTATAAACCTATCTTCTCTTAAAGTATCTAAACTTATATTAACTCTTTTTAATCCATACTTTACTAATTCACTTATTTTTTCTCCTAGAAGTATTCCATTTGTTGTTATTCCAATGTCTTCTATACCTTCAACCTCATTAATACATTTTATAACCTCTATTATATCCTCTCTTATAAGTGGTTCTCCACCAGTTATTCTAATACGTTTTACACCAAGTTTAGATAGAGCAACTACTATATTTTTTATTTCTTCTTTAGACAAGAAATTATAGTGTTTTGCTACATACCCATTTGGCATACAATATAGACATCTTAAATTACAAGCATCTGTAATAGATATCCTTGCATAGTTTATATCTCTATTAAATTTATCAATCATTTCATCACACCTTTAAACTAAAATAATTTCACAACTATTTATTTCGTATCCACCTATAGAATTTAGTTTGTCCTTAAACTCTTGTGATTTTACAACCTCTAAAAATGCTTTGAATCTCTCATCCTCTAACATTGTCTTTGGAACTGCTATATCATATTCCTCTGAGCAAACAGGAATAAAATCAAGTCCCATAAACTCTGCAGCTGATAAAACTCCTAATCCACAATCGGCACTATCTGCTGCAACTTGAGCTGCTACATTTAAATGTGTAACTTCTTCTCTTTCATATCCATTTATTTCACTTATGTTTATACCTTTTTTATTCAGATGATAATCTAGAAGCATTCTAGTTCCTGAACCCTTTTGTCTATTTACAAATCTAACCCTTGTTAAATCATCAAATCCTGTAATATCAAGTTGATTTCCCTTTTTAACCATAAAACCTTGAACTCTTTTTACAAGCTTTAAAATAGCATAATCACCTAAATATTTTTTTACATAGCTTGTATTATATTTACCTTCTCCATCAAGCAAATGTATAGGAGCTATATGGGTTTCCCCTCTTTTAAGCGCCATAATTCCTCCCATACTTCCAACATGGGTTGAGTTTAGGTTATATCCTCTTTTACTCATCATATCAGATATAATATCTAATATAACATCATGGCTTCCTATACAAACAAGAGTATTATCAATATCCTTTATATCCCTTAACAACTTAACTTCTACTTTTTCTCCTGCCTCAAGTCCTTCTTTATTTTTATCTATAACTACAACACCATCAGCTGTTGTTAAAGACATTGTAACACCTGCACCTCGTCCTATTGGAGATGCTATTAATTTATCTTCCACCTTACCAAGTTTAACTCTAATAAATTCGTCATTTTTTAGGGATGAATTTATTTTCTTAGTTAAAACTGCTTCTACTTGTTTTTTATCTGTGGTATTAGTTTTTATAATTGTATCAAAACCAATCTTGACAATGTTATCCATAACAAAATAAGCTGATACTGGATATCCTGGAACACCAAATATAGCTTTATTACCTGCCATTGAAAAACTTGCAGGACGACCTGGTTTTATTGAAACACCATGAAATTTTAACTCTCCAAGTTCGCTTAAAATATCCTCTGCATAATCTCCTCTTCCCTTTGCAGAACCCGCATTTATTATTATCATATGGCAATCATTTAAAGCCTTAAGGGCAGTTTCCTTTATTTTGTCAAACTCATCCTTCACAATATCATACCTTACTGGTTCTCCACCCCATTCTTTTACCATAGCAGCAAATGTCCAAGAATTAAAATCTATAAGCTCCCCACGTTTTGGACTAGTTCCTACATCAACAAGCTCATCACCTGTTGGAATTATACCTACCCTTACCTTCTCATATACAGGAACTTTGTTTACTCCTCCTGCAAG
>JAOAFH010000140.1 GCA_026416355.1 Clostridiales bacterium
GTTCCATATTGTATAGAACCATCAGTTGGTGCAGATAGAGTTGCCCTTGCATTCTTAGTTGATGCATATGATGAAGAGGAATTAGACGGTGGAGATGTAAGAACAGTTTTAAGACTGCATCCAGCACTTGCTCCATTTAAGGCTGCTGTGTTACCACTTTCAAAGAAACTTTCAGATGATGCATTTAAAGTTTATGAAATGCTAAGCAAGAAGTTCATGGTTGACTTCGATGAAACAGGAAGCATAGGTAAGAGATATAGAAGACAAGACGAAATAGGAACACCATTCTGTATAACATTTGACTTTGATTCATTAAATGATAATTCAGTTACAATAAGAGATAGAGATTCAATGACACAAGTTAGAATACCAATTGATGAAGTTGCAAAATATATAGAAGAGAAACTAGAATTCTAAAGAGGTGAAATAATGGAATTAGATGCAAAGGCACTAGTACTAATGGAAAGAGAAGACAACATACTGAAACAAGAACTAGGAAGTTATGAAATAGAAAAAGGACTAAACCTAGTTTATAAGGCATATGTTGAGGACAACAGAGTATATCTGTTTTTAACTACAAAAGATGATGTTACAGATGATGAATTTACAGAGATATTTGACAAGTACCAAGTAGAAAAATATAGTGAGATGGGATATGAAGTAGCAGAAATAGATGACGAATACAACCCAATGTGGTGTGTAACATTTGATTACACTGATGACTATGACGAAATGGCTGCTATGCTAAATGAAATAATTGGATTCCACTTTGATGAAATAAACAGAATTTATGATGAAATAAGGTAAGGCCTAGCCTTACCTTATTATTATTTTAGTTATATCAGTAGAAGGACTCTCAAAAACCTTTAATCTTTTTAATCTTTTTAAATTAGGATATAAAAATTTTTTATTAACATCTAGTGTAAGCAATTTAGAATACAACCATATGTTATTAAATTCAATTTTTTTAAAATTGTTTTTAGAGCTAAGACCTGGTATTAAAAACTCTATTTTATCTTTAAATAGATTTACACTAATAGTTTTATTTAAATTTAAATAGTTTCTTTCTATTATAGCCTTTGCAAGGCAAAAGTTTATAACATCTACTAGGTCATTTTTTTTACATGAACTATTTATAATAGAGCTTGCGGTATTTAGAGTTTTCATTAATGGCCCATTACAAAGTTTAATGTTTATTTTTGATGTTTCTGTAAAATCCTTTATTTCAATGGTGGCATGTGGGAAAAAAGTTTGAGGATTTTTAGAAAACAAAAGTATGCTTCCCATAGTAGGATAACTTTTTTTAGTTTCTTTATCCATGTATAAAAATCCAGAGGAAATAAGCTGTGATTCATCTCCTGTATATTCAATTCCCGATAACATAAAGTAATCTTTTAATAGATTTTCGTCTAAATCTGATATTTTAGCGTTTATTACAGGTGTTTGTTCAACATGTATAAGGCCATATTCTTGTAGCATATATGCAAGTTCCTCTTTATGCATAAAATCAGTTGTGGAACCTCGACGTATATAAAAAGCACCGTTTTCCTTTAATTGATGAGGTCTATTAGAAGAATTAAAAATGGTCAATACACCAATATATTTTCCATTTAAGTTTGTAATTTCTGCTGATACTAAAGCTGGTGGGTCAAGCCTAGTGCTAATAATTTGTTGTATTTTTTCTTCACTAAAATCTTCTTTTTTAATTCCTATAATATTTTTGGTTTTATCTTCAATACCAAAAATAATATATCCTCTTCCACCGTGGGTGTTTGCAATTGCACAAACATCACGAGCAAGTTCCTTTTTAGCGCTTTCTGTTGCAAGGGATATGTCTTCTTTAAAATCTAGTTTTGGACCTTCAGATTTAGATAAGAGGTATTGTAATTTTTTTGTGTCCACAGAAGCCACCTCACTATTACTTTAGTATTAAATATGTTATAATTATTCTATAAATGCTTAAAAAAACAAATGTTGTATAGAAATATTATACAACATTTAGCAAAAATATCGTATAAAACTATAAAGTTTGTGAAGATTTATACGATATTATGTATGTTAAAAATTTTTAACTTATAGGGGGTACGCCAATGTTTTTCAAAAGACGAAATAGCGAGACTGCTGTTACTTCTGAAAATATAACTTTAGATACTACAAGTATTAAAAAGAATGATGCAAAACTAGCTCTTTTAAAGAAAAATCAAAGAGCAATAGTAGATAAGATTACAAGTAAACTAGATGAAACTAAAAATACTGCTGAGGCATTAATTGGTTCAATAAGTTCAATAACTAAGCATGTTGAAATTCAAATGGATTCAATTGAAAACTTAGTAAATGAAATAAACCAATATTCAGCATTAGCAGAGGAAGTATATACAAATACAATGAATTCAGAAGAAATTGCTCTAAATACACTAGAAACTGCTAAAAAAGGAAACGAAGCAGTAGAAGTTTCAATAGGTGCTATGAATGAAATTGAATCTTCTATGAATATTGTAAAAGATGCAGTAGTTTTACTTGAAGAAAAGGCTAGTCATATAAACGATATGCTAAAGATAATAAGAGAAATAGCAGAGCAAACAAATTTACTATCACTTAATGCATCAATAGAAGCAGCTCGTGCAGGGGAAGCTGGTCGTGGTTTTGCTGTTGTTGCTACAGAAGTTAAAAAACTTGCACAAAGAAGTAAAGAATCAGCAGAGAAAATTTCAAAATCAATAGATGAAATAAACGAAAGCATAAAAGAAACTATAAACGCAATTTCAAAGAGTAATAGCAAGGTTAAGGAAGGCGTAGAAAAAGCAAACCACACAATGGAAGTGTTTAATAAAATTATAGAAGCAGTAAATACAACCGCACATACTTCATTAGAAATTAAAAATGCCATAGCTCAGCAAACAGATAGCCTTGAAAAGGTTATAAATTCTGCAGATGAGATGAACAAAACATCTGAAAAAGTTATGTCAATGGTTGAGTTTGCAACTTTATCTACTGAATACACTAAAAACTCAATTGAATCATTAATAGATATATCTGATGATTTGAAAAATGTTTCAAATTCTCTTTTAAATAAAATAGAGTCAAGTGAAGATGAATCAAAAATATTAAAGACTTGTATTAATGGTAAATTATCAACGATGGATCCAACAATGGCCTTTGATCAACAAAGTGCAAATATTTTTATGAATGTTCATGCAGGTCTTTTAATGCCTGGACAAGGAGCGGATATTTATCCAGGAGTTGCTAAGAGTTGGTATGTAGAAAATGATAATCTAACTTGGATATTTAATTTAAAAAAGGGAATTAAGTTCCATAACGGAAGAGAGATAACAGCTCAAGATGTTAAATATTCATTTGAGAGACTTTTAAGTCCAAAGCTTAATTCTCCAAATGCATGGTTCTTGTTTGATATAGATGGTGCACAAGAATATAATCAAGGAAAGGCAAGAGAAGTAGTAGGAATTAAAGTTTTAGATAGATATAAGGTTGCTATTAAACTTAAAAAACCTTATACAGGATTTTTATTAAATCTAGCACAAAGCTGTTGTGCAATACTAGCAAAAGAAGATGTTGAAAAGGGAATATTTACAGGATGTGGAGCATACCAAATAGTTTCAACACATGAAAATAGTTGTGTCTTAGAGGCTAATACAAATTATTTTGGTGGAGCACCTTATATTAATAAAATAGAAGTAACATATGAGGAAAAAGAACTTGTTAAGAAGTTTGCAGATGGTGATTTGGATTTTATTTTTGTAGATGATAAATCTATTATGGAAGAAATAAAATCTAAGGGATTGGCCGATACAATTAAACTACAAAATGTTATGATTACTGCATATGCAGGTATTAATTTAAGACATACATCTCAATTTGTAAGAGATAAGGATGTTAGACGTGCCTTAAACTATGCAATAAATAAAAAGAGAATAATAGATGAAATAATGGGAGGAATGGCTACTGAATCTAAGGGACCACTTCCACCAAGTATAATTGACAATAGATATCTTTCTGGTTATGGATATAACCCACAAAGGGCGAAGGAAATATTATCTAAAAAATCTATTAAAGAAAAGTTGATAATTCAAGTAAGAGAAGGAAATGGAATGACTGCTAATGAAAAAATGGCAGAATATATTAAAGAAGATTTAAAGGCAGTAGGAATTGAATGTGTTATAGATAAGGTTTCAGCAGATAAATATCTAAAGCCTGAAAGTATAGCTAAAAGCCATATATTCTTAAGTAGATGGATTGCAGATACAGGAGATGCAGATAACTATTTAGAACCATTATTCAATCCAGCAAACTTTACAGACTTTACAGGATATGAAAATCAAGAAGTATTAGACTTAATGGCTAAAGCAAAAACAATTGTTAATCCAGAAAAGAGAAATGAAATGTATAAGAATATACAAGAAATTATTGTTGATGATGCGCCTTGGATATTCCTTTGTCATCCACAATTAGGTTATGCATGCAATAAAAACGTAGCAGGTGTTAGATTAAGCTCATTAGGTAAAATAAAATTTGATGATATAATGTTTATATAATAGGTGTTACAAATTTAGACTTTGTACAAAATTTGATACAATCATAACAATTTTACTATCAAACTGTATGAAAAAAAGGACAAAATATAATAAAAAACAATAATATGGTGTACAAAAAAGAGGACAAAATATAAGTTTTGCCCTCTTTTTTTATGCAGTTTTTCTTGAATTATAGTGAAAAAATATTATAAATTTGGCATGCTACTTGCTTAATTTTATGTGTAAGGTTAATTTTATAACAAAGTTTGGGGTGATTATATGGATTTCTCACTAACAAGGGAACAACAACTAGCAAAGGAAATGCTTGAAAAGTTTGTGGAAAACGAGGTTAGACCAATTGCAGCTGAAATTGATGAAACAGAGGAGTTTCCAATTGAAACAGTAAAGAAGATGGCAAGATTAGGTATGATGGGTATACCATTTGAGAGGGAAATTGGAGGTGCAGGTGGAGACTTCATAACTTACATTATGGCAGTTGAGGAACTTGCTAAGGCTTGTGCAACAACTTCAGTTGTTTTATCTGCACATACTTCACTTTGCTGCTGGCCAATCTATGCATATGGAACTGATGAACAAAAGGCAAAGTATCTTCCAAAGCTTTTAAAGGGAGAACACCTTGGTGCATTTGCATTAACTGAGCCAAATGCAGGAACAGATGCAGCAAGCCAACAAACAACAGCAAAACTTGAAGGGGACTACTACACATTAAACGGAAGTAAGGTATTTATCACAAATGGTGGCTATGCAGATATATTCATTGTATTTGCAATGACAGATAGAAGTAAGGGAACTAAGGGAATTTCAGCCTTCATAGTTGAAAAGGGATTTGAAGGCTTTTCACTAGGAAAAATTGAGGACAAGATGGGTATTCGTGCATCCTCAACAGCAGAGTTAATTTTCAAAGATTGTAAGGTTCCAAAGGAAAACCTTCTTGGCAAAGAGGGCATAGGATTTAAGATTGCTATGTCAACATTAGACGGTGGAAGAATTGGTATTGCAGCTCAAGCTTTAGGTATCGCCGAAGGCGCTTTAAATGAAGCTGTTAAGTATATGAAGGAAAGAAAACAATTTGGTAAGCCTATTGCTACATTCCAAGGACTTCAATTCTATATAGCTGATATGGCAACTAGAGTAGAGGCTGCTAAGAATTTAGTATATAAGGCTGCTTGGAAGAAGCAAACTGGCCAAAACTACAGCCTAGATGCTGCTATGGCAAAGCTATACGCTTCAGAAACTGCTATGTATGTTACAACTAAGGCTGTTCAAATATTTGGTGGTTATGGATTTACTAAAGACTACCCTGTTGAAAGAATGATGAGAGATGCTAAGATTACTGAAATATATGAAGGAACTTCTGAAGTTCAAAAGATGGTTATTTCAGCTAACATTCTAAAGTAGAGGGGTGATTTTAAATGAATATTTTAGTTTTCATAAAGCAAGTTCCAGATACCAATGAGGTTAGAATAGATCCAAAGACAGGTACACTTATTCGTGATGGTGTTCCAAGTATTATAAACCCAGATGATAAAAATGCAATTGAAGAGGCACTTAGAATAAAAGAAGAGCATGGTGCTAAGGTTACTGTGGTAACTATGGGACCTCCTCAAGCTGAAAAGGCTCTAAGGGAAGCTCTTGCTATGGGTGTTGATGAAGCTGTTTTACTAACTGACAGGGCATTTGCGGGAGCAGACACTTGGGCTACTTCCCTTGTTCTTGCAAAGGCTGCTGAAAAGTTAGGCTATGATTTGATATTTGCAGGAAGACAAGCAATAGATGGAGATACTGCTCAAGTTGGACCAGAAATTGCGGAGCATTTAAACCTTCCTCAAGTTACATATGTTGAAAAGGTTGAAGTTTTAGATGGCAAAGTTAGAGTAAGACGTGCTATGGAGGATGGATATGAGACTTTACTAGTTAAGACTCCTTGTCTTTTAACTTGTATAAAGGAACTCAATAACCCAAGATATATGAATATATATGATATATTCACTTGCTACGCAAAGGAAATTAAGAAAATGGGAATAGATGATTTAGGTCTTGATAAAGAGGAAGTTGGTTTAGTTGGTTCACCAACCAAGGTTAAAAAGTCATTTACAAAGGGACCAAAGGCTCAAGGTGAAAAGTTTGATGTTCCACCACACGAGGCAGCTACTATCGTATGTGAAAAACTTAAGGGTATGCACCTTATATAGGGAGGCGAGAGTATGAGTAAAGGTATTTGGGTAATTGCAGAGCAAAGAGATGGTAATTTACAAAAGGTTAGCCTTGAACTTTTAGGTAAAGCAAGAGAAATAGCAGAGAAGCTAAATGATGAGGTAACTGCTATATTACTTGGATATGAGGTTGAAAAATTAACTGAAACTTTAATTCACCATGGTGCTGATAATGTAATTGTTGTTGATAATATAAATTTAAAACACTATACAACAGATGCCTACACTAAGGCAATATGTGAACTTGCAAAAGAAAGAAATCCAGAGATTATATTTATAGGTGCTACAAATATAGGTCGTGATTTAGGACCAAGGGTTGCCGCAAGGCTAAAAACTGGTCTTACAGCAGACTGTACAGCACTTGATGTTGATGCTGAAACTAAAAATCTTTTAATGACTCGTCCTGCATTTGGTGGAAATATCATGGCTACAATTGAGTGCCCAAACCATAGACCTCAAATGTCAACAGTTAGACCAGGGGTATTTAACGTTCCATGTTCAGACTATACAAGAGCTGGAAATGTTGAAAAGGTCCATGTTGATATTAAGGAAGAGGACATTAGGGTTAAGGTTGAGGAGATTGTAAAATCACTAAAGGAAAAGATAGATATAACCGAGGCAGATATTATAGTTGCAGGTGGTCGTGGAGTTGGAAACAAAGAAGGATTTAACATTCTAAAGGAACTTGCAGATACATTAGGTGGAATTGTTGCAGGTTCAAGAGCTGCAATAGATTCAGGATGGCTTGATAAGGATAGACAAGTTGGACAAACAGGAAAGACCGTAAGACCAAAGCTTTATATTGCCTGCGGTATATCAGGTGCAATTCAACATCTTGCAGGAATGCAGGAGAGTGAATATATAGTTGCTGTAAACAAGGATGCAGATGCTCCAATTATGGCAGTTGCAGACCTTGCAATAGTTGGTGACCTTTATAAAGTTGTTCCTGAACTTATAAATGAAATCAAGGCATATAGAAAGTCTTGTGAAGTTATGTAGG
>JAOAFH010000172.1 GCA_026416355.1 Clostridiales bacterium
ATCTGTTACAGGAAGTATTTTAACTTGAACAGGTGCTAGCCATGTTGGGAACGCTCCAGCATAGTGTTCTATTAGTATACCTATAAATCTTTCAATACTTCCAAATATAACTCTGTGTATCATTACTGGTCTATGCTTTTCTCCGTCTTCTCCAACATAATGTAGGTCAAATCTTTCTGGCATTTGGAAGTCAAGCTGAATTGTACCGCATTGCCATGTTCTTCCTAGACAATCCTTTAGGTGGAAGTCTATCTTAGGACCATAGAATGCACCATCACCTTCATTAACTTTATAATCAAGTCCTGCTGCATTTAGTGCATTTATCAATGCATTTGTTGCATTTTCCCAGTCTTCATCGCTTCCCATCGAATCCTCTGGTCTTGTTGATAGCTCAACATGATATTCAAATCCAAATAATTTGTATACATAGTCTATAAAGTTTATAACTCCTAAAACTTCATCTTTAATTTGTGATGGAAGCATAAATATATGGGCATCATCTTGTGTAAAGCATCTAACTCTCATAAGACCATGTAATGCACCTGATATTTCATGTCTATGAACAAGTCCAAGTTCACCTAGTCTAAGAGGTAGTTCTCTATAACTATGCATTTGATTTTTATAAACCAATATTCCACCTGGGCAGTTCATTGGCTTTACTGCGTAGTCTTGTTCATCTATCTTTGTAAAATACATATTTTCTTTATAGTGATCCCAGTGTCCAGAACGATGCCAAAGTGCTTCATTTAATATTATAGGAGTTTTAATTTCTTTATATCCTCTTTTTTGATGTTCTTGTCTCCAGAAGTTTTCAAGTTCATTTCTAATTACCATACCCTTTGGTAAGAAGAACGGGAATCCTGGACCTTCTTCCATTATTGCAAATAAATCTAATTCTTTTCCTAGCTTTCTGTGGTCTCTCTTTTTAGCTTCCTCTAGCATATTTAAATATGCATCAAGTTCGCTTTTCTTAGTAAATGCAGTTCCATATCCTCTTTGAAGTATCTTATTTTTTTCATCGCCTCACCAATATGCTCCTGCAACTGATAATAGCTTTATTGCCTTAACTCTACCTGTAGATGGAGCATGTGGTCCTGCACATAAATCTACAAACTCACCTTGTCTATAGAATGAAATTTCTTCTCCTTCTGGTAGTTCCTCTATAAGCTCTACCTTGTAATCCTCATTCTTTTCCTTCATAAATTTAATTGCTTCTTCTCTAGGTAGTGCAAATCTTTCTAATTCTAAATCTTCCTTTATTATCTTTTCCATTTCCTTTTCAATGTTTTCTAGCATATCAGGTGTTATGGCAAAATCAGCATCAAAGTCATAATAAAATCCGTTATCGATTGCTGGACCTATTGCTAGCTTAACATTTGGATAAAGTCTTTTAACTGCTTGTGCAAGTATATGTGAAGCAGTATGTCTAAGTGCCCATCTTCCATCTTCATCATCAAATGTTAAGATTTCAAGATTACAATCCTTATCAATTACCTTCATTAAATCTACAACTTCACCATCTACCTTTGCAGCAAGTGCCGCCTTATAAAGTCCCATTCCTATTTTTTTAGCAACTTCTTCAACCTTTACAGCTGATTCAAACTCTAAAACTTTCCCATCCTTTAAAGTTACTTTTATCATTGTATCCCTCCTTATTTTATGTAAATAAAAAAACCCTCATCCACAAAAAAATGGGACGAGAGTTCTCGCGGTTCCACCCAAATTGACCATTAGGTCCACTCAATTGCATTAACGCAGCTTCACGCCTAACCCTACTACTTTCAGGTCGGAGCTTCGGGGTGGTTTTCAATCATCCATGTTAAGGAAATCTTCCAGCCATTGGATTTCCCTCTCTGATAACTGGGCTTGATTTACTCTTCCCCTTCATAGCCTTTAGCCTTTTTAAGATATTATATAGTTTTTGTTTTATTATGTCAATATTACATTATTAATTGACTTACAAAAATCACAACCCTTACATAATGTAAGCCTATCTGCAAAAATGTTTTGTATTGTATCGATGGTTTCTTGGCTAACTGTATTTTCCACCCCATGAATTACTATTTTTTTAGGAGCGTATGTTATAAGGGCACTTAGTAACATATCGTGAATAGTTGCATCTATTTTTATATCGATATTAAAATCTTCAAAAAACTCCTTGGTAATATCCATAAACTGTTCATCTTTTATTTGATATTCACCTGTATTTTGAATAAATACATTAATAAGCTGATATTTACTATCCTGTATATCAACAAAATACTTGAGTAATTTTATAAACTCACTATATTCTTTTTCAACAATAAATTCTTCAACCATCCTGTCTACAATCATTTTTAATTGGTTTGAAAGTGCTCTTAATCTAAATGTAATAAATCCGTCTATAATTAACTCTTTGTTTTCTTCTAAATAATCTTCTATTGTTTTTAATATAGTATTTTTTCTGCTTATTATAAGTGATAAATTATCTGCTGTAAACATACCCATACCGTTAAGTGACATAATGCATCTATCTTTTATTAAATCTATGTCTTCATTAGTTAAATAATCATAATTTTTACTTAGCATATGTTCTATTTGCTCTGCTTCATAATTGTTTACTATATATTCGTATATAACATTTGCAGCATAAATATAAAACATATCACTATATTCTTCAAAGGCTTTCATATCCTTTTCTGTTTCCTTCAAGACACATTTTATATAATTCATATCTGAAACTCTATTATCATAAATGGCTATGTTAACACCCTTTTCTCTAAAGTACATACAAAGTTCATCTAATCTATCATAAATATCTCTATTTTTCTTGCTAAATCCAACAGTTAGGAGAATCATGTTATCACTCCCTTCAAATTTAGTATATGTGCTCTCAAAAAACATATACTAATAAACTTCAAAACCTATAATATACTATATTCCTTCAATGGAATTAATGTACCATAGTCTATAATCCTGCCTTCGTATAAATTAATAGGTTTTTTTTGTTTTTTATTCAAAAAATTCTTGATGACTTCATAATCTGGGTGAGTGTTTAAATTTCCAAAAAATGAAATTTTATTTTTTGAAATTAGTCCTGAACTTCCACCTATAAATCCATAATTAAACTCAAATAAATCAATATAACCGTGCTTTATTAGAAGGGAGTCAATAGAGTTATTTATTGCTATGTTGTGTATGCCATTATCTGATGTAATTATAGAGTTTTCATCAACAACGCAAATACTGCATTTAGCATATCCTTGTTTTACATTTATAAGTTCTAAATTTAATTTATGTAACTCCTCAAGCAAAACTTCGTCGGTATATTTTATATTTAGTATTGCTTTATTTTTTAGTCTAGCAACATTATATGCAACATTTTTAGGATATTTACTTTCTAATTGTGTTTTTCCTAAAATTATTTCAAACCCTTCATTTTCTAGAGTATATAAAAATTTTTCATCAACATTAGGAGCCACAACTATTTTTTGGTTGTTTATATGATGCATTATTACATCAGGATGATATGATATTGCATCATATAAATATTTATTTTTTAATGTTTTTATTAATCTTATTCCCATTGAATTCAAATTATATTCTATTTCCTTATTTATTCTGCCATCTACTACTGCTAGTGCCACTTCCCCCTGTGGCAAATTTGGAAATTCAATAAATCTTTGTTTCACTGTTATCCCCCCTACGAAGGTGTTTTGTATATGATATCATAAAAGAGTAAAACAAAAAAGACTGCTTTCGCAGTCTTATTGGAGGCGGCACCCAGATTCGAACTGGGGAATAAAGGTTTTGCAGACCTCTGCCTTACCACTTGGCTATGCCGCCATATTAAGTTGGAGCGGGAAACGGGACTCGAACCCGCGGCATTCACCTTGGCAAGGTGACGCTCTACCAACTGAGCTATTCCCGCATATTGGTGGCCAGAGCCGGAATCGAACCAGCGACACGGGGATTTTCAGTCCCCTGCTCTACCGACTGAGCTATCTGGCCAATTGGCGACCCAGAAGGGGCTCGAACCCTCGACCTCCGGCGTGACAGGCCGGCACTCTAACCAACTGAGCTACTGGGCCAATGTGGTGG
>JAOAFH010000007.1 GCA_026416355.1 Clostridiales bacterium
AGCTATATGAGTATAAGTTTATTCCAAACAAGGCTGTACCTATCATTGCTATAAATTTAACACATGGTACAGGAACAGAGGCAGATAGATTTGCAGTTGTTAGCATACCAGAGAATGAATACAAGCCAGCAATTGCATATGACTGCATATACCCACTTTATTCAATAGACGATCCATCACTTATGACAATGCTTCCAAGAAACCAAACTCTTGATGTTTCTGTTGACGCTATAAACCACATTATAGAAGCAGCAACAACAAAGGCAACTAATCCATATTCTGTACTTCTTGCAAAGGAGACTTTTAGATTAATATCAAAGTATCTTCCACAGGCACTTATGCATCCAGAAGATTTAACAGCAAGATACTATTTACTATATGCTTCAATGATTGCGGGTATATCCTTTGACAATGGTCTTTTACACTTTACACATGCATTAGAACATCCATTAAGTGCTGTAAAACCAGAACTTGCCCACGGATTAGGCCTTGGAATGCTTCTTCCTGCTGTTATTAAGCATATTTACCCAGCTTGTTCAGAGGTTTTAGCAGACATATTATCTCCAATTGCCCCAGATTTAATGGGTGTTCCAGGTGAGGCAGAATATGCAGCAGAAGCGATGGAAAATTGGTTAAATCAAATGGGACTTGTTGAAAAGTTAACTGATTTAGGATTTGGTGAAGAGGACTTAGATAAATTAACAGACCTTGCAATGAATACACCAAGCCTTGATTTACTTTTAAGTATGGCACCAATCCCAGCTACAAGGGAGACAATAAGAAGGATATATGAGGATTCACTATAAAGATTAATTTAAAATAAAAACACCTATTAGTTGTTTTTTACTAATAGGTGTTTTTGTTTAATGGTAAATAAATTCAAACATATAAAGTTATTTATGTAAATATAATCTTTATATCAGGTATCAAAAGAATAATTTAAAACTTAGATGAATAAATTTAGTAATAGATACAATTTTAATAATTCATCCTAAAGTAATAGCTAAAAGGACTACCTTTTGGCTTTTTTATCGAATAACAAAATTATATAATTTATGAATAATTTTCAATAGAGATTAAAATATAACTTTTAAAGTGTTTGTCTATTAATCTGATTTATTCAGATTAAATAATAAAATATGGGGGGAAGTATATGAGGAAAAACTTACTCACAAATTTACAAAGGCTTGGTAAAGCCTTGATGACTCCTGTTGCTGTTCTTCCAGCTGCTGCACTTTTGCTAAGGCTTGGCGCTGATGATGTATTAGGACTTAAATGGATGTTTGCAGCAGGTGATGCTGTATTTGGGAATTTATCACTTTTATTTGCAATAGGCATTGCTGTAGGATTAGCAGATGAAAATAATGGTGTTGCGGGATTAGCGGCTGCAGTTGGATATTTTGTACTCACAAAAGTTTCTTTAACATTTAATGAAAAGATTAATATGGGGGTTTTAGCCGGTATAATTGTAGGTATCTTAGCAGGATATTTGTATAATAAGTATAAGACAATAAAGTTACCAGAGTTTTTAGGTTTCTTTGGAGGTAAGCGTTTCATTCCTATAGTAACAGCTTTTTATACATTGATTATTGGTGTTTTAGCTGGATATGTATGGCCACTAATACAAAACGGAATTAGCTCTTTTGGAAATAGTATTGCAAATTCTGGTGCAGTAGGTGCTGGAATATTTGGATTCTTAAATAGGTTACTAATTCCAGTAGGATTACATCATGTATTAAATTCTTTTGTTTGGTTCCAATTTGGTGAATTTACAAATTCTGCTGGTAAGGTTGTAACTGGGGATTTAACAAGGTTCTTTGCAGGTGATCCAAATGCGGGTAATTTTATGGCAGGATTTTTCCCAATAATGATGTTTGCTTTGCCAGCAGCAGCATTAGCGATGATATCTGCTGCTAAAAAGGAATACAGAAAGCAAGTTACAGGTATGCTTCTTGGAGTTGCATTTACATCATTTTTAACAGGTATTACAGAACCTATTGAATTTACATTTATGTTTTTATCACCAATTCTTTATGTATTGCATGCACTATTTACTGGTTTAGCATTAGCAATTTCAACTTTATTAGGAGTAAAATTAGGATTTGGTTTTTCGGCAGGATGTATAGATTACTTATTAAGTTATGGAATTGCAACAAAACCACTTCTTGCGTTGTTACTTGGTTTGATTTTCGGAGTTATTTACTATTTTGTTTTCCTATTCATTATTAAAAAGTACGATTTACCAACACCGGGAAGAATGGAAGAAGAATCAACAAAATTATCAGGATTAGGAAACAAAGAATTAAATGAGAAGGCTTCTTTAATACTTGAGGCGTTGGGAGGAAAAGACAATGTAGAAACTATAGATGCTTGTGTTACAAGAATTAGGGTTACAGTAAAAGAAGGTTCACAAGTAGATGAAACAAGATTAAAGGAAATAGGGGCAACAGGTATTATTAAACTTGGGGATAAGTATTATCAAGTTGTAGTTGGAACAATGGCAGATCCAATAGTAACTCATATAAAGAAATTGATGTAATGTGTATATTTAATAGGGGTCTATTATTTAGACTCCTATTAAATTGTAAAGGGGGATAAAATATGATAAAAAGATTTTTAGATTGCAGTAGTTCTGATTTTTTAAAATTTAAAAAAGATGAATTATTAGATTCAATAAAGTTAAGTGAAGGAAGAATAATAGCTTGTGAAGTAATAGGTGCTATTCAACCAGTTCTTTATGATATTTGTAATGCGGAACTTGCCTGTGCATTTGGAGCAGATATCATAATTTTAAATATGCTTGATGTATTCAAACCAATTTTTAATGGTATAGGAAATGTTGAATGTTATAGTGTTATAAAAGAAATAAAAAGGTTAACAGGAAGACCTATTGCAATAAATTTAGAACCAATTGATGAAAAGGATATAAAAGCTATGAGTTTAGTTTCAGAAGGTAGGAGAGCAAATGTAAAAACAGCTCGAAAAGCCATAGAGTTAGGAGTTGATATGATAGTTATTACTGCAAATCCTAATACAGGTGTTTCAAATGATAATATAATTCAGGCTATAAAGGATATAAAAAAAGAAGTTGGGGATGAAATTATTATTTCAGCAGGTAAGATGCACGCAGCTGCAAATTTAAAAGAAGCTGGGAATCAAATTATAACAATAAATGAACTAAAGGAGTTTATTGAGGCAGGAAGTGATATAGTTCTTTTACCTGCACCTGGAACAGTGCCAGGAATTACTTTAGAATATGTAAAAGAATTAATAGATTATGCACACAAAAATGGTGTTTTAGTTATGACGACTATTGGTACATCTCAAGAAGGAGCAGATGAAAATACTATACGTTCAATAGCTCTAATGTGTAAGATGGCTGGTGCAGATATTCATCATCTTGGCGATGCAGGATATTCAGGAGTAGCTATACCAGAAAATATTATGGCATATAGTATTGCAATAAGAGGAAAAAGACATACATACTTAAGAATGGCAAGGTCAATAAATAGGTAGATTCATTAGAATATTTTATCTAATAATTTTAGTTATGCAAAAATAAAAGTCTAATTGGTAATACTACCAAAAAATAAAAATTGGCATAAGTCCTTACTTCGTGTTAAATAAAAGTTGTAAACAAATAAACAACACGGAGGTAAGAACTATGCCATATACAAC
>JAOAFH010000009.1 GCA_026416355.1 Clostridiales bacterium
TGTTCTGTAGTGCTCTATTTTTATCCGATTTATATAATATGTAGTCTACATAAGGTACAAGTGGTGCACCTTGCCCACCTGCCGCAATATCCATAACTCTAAAATTAGATACAACTGTTACACCTGTTTCATAGGATATAACTGCTGGTTCACCTATCTGAAGTGTAGATTTTATACTTCTTTCGCTATCTACTGGTATATGATATATAGTTTGTCCGTGCGAACCTATAAAATCAAGTTTTTCTATAGGAAAATTTGCCCTTTGGCATACCTCTTTTACTGCATCTGCAAATAAATATCCTAATTTAAAATTTAAACTACAAATTAATTCAACATTTGATTCCTCTACTTTACAGCATCTTTTTATCTCTTGTTTTATATAACTTGGCATATCTATATTAACAAACTCTATTAATTCAATCTTTGTATCTTCAGCATTTCCCTCTATTTTAACAAGTGCTGCATCAATCCCATCTAACGATGTTCCTGACATAAGGCCTACAGCATATTTACACATTAACATCACCAACCATTTTTTTATGTTCCAAAAGTGCTAAATAAAATGCACCCTTTGCTGCTGGAACATCTTCATCTATTAAATTTACATTATTTAATTTTTGAATTAGTAACTTTTTAAATGTTTCTTTAATAATATTAACTTTAGTTAATATACTACCTTTAACACCAACTTTTACCTCATCAAACATAACTAATTTGTTTGCAACCATATAAGTTATATTTGCTAAATCTTCAGCAGCCTCAAACAATATTTGTTTAGCATATAAATCATACATGCTACTTTCTACTACAACAGGCACTAATGAAGCTATACTTGCCTTATCAGACTTATAAACAAAGTCTTTTATCTCTTTAACACTTTTAATATCTAATTTTTTTAATATATTTAATGTTAAAGGACTTTCTTTACATCCCATATCATATTCATAAACTGCCCTTTTTAATGCCTTCAAAGATATATGATAACCACTTCCTTCATCACCTAAGATATGGCCCCATCCTCCAGCTCTTACAATTTCATTACCTCTTTTACCTATACTTATAGAGCCAGTACCTGAAATAGTAATTATTCCATCATCTCCTTTTAATAAAGAAGCATGTGCTATAACAGCATCATTTACAACTTTTGTTTTTATTTTAAAATAGTCTTCAATTTTTTGCTTAATAATTGTACTGTAGTTCCCTACTTCAACTCCTGCTAAACCTGCACAAATAAAAATACATCTAAAATCTCTATTTACTCTGTATACACCATTTATGCAACCATCAATTGCTTTTATTATATTTTTTAGCGCTTTTGTTTCATCAACTAATACATTACCAAAACCTGATACATTTTTAAAAATAATATCTCCATTTATGCTATAAGCTATTGCTTCGGTTTTTGTTCCTCCACCATCTACACCAATAATATAATGCAAAGTATCACCAGCCTCTTAGTTCAAAATCATATCTAAAATATTACACAAATCATCATCAGAGAAGTTTATATCAAATTTCCTTTCTATGCTACATAACTTTTCCTTTAAATATTCATATATCTCTACATATTTGTTTTTTATTACTTCTAAGTTTTCACATTTTACAGTTTCTTCTTTATTTATTAACTTTTCAATTAGACAACCTAAATGTATAATAATACCATTCAACTCATCTTCATCAATATGAATCTTAAAAGTTTTTAGTAAATCATAGAACATATTTACAATATAGTCTACCAAATCACCTGATTCATCAATTTGTAAATAATCTTTGAAAACTATAGATAAATTTTTAATAAACTCATCACTTGAAGTTGTATAATTAATATATTCTTTATAATACTGCTCAAACAATGAATCAAGAGATATGTATTTTATACCTTCAACCTCTATTTTAAATGGGCTAACTATTGCTTCAATTTCAGCATTTTTTCTTAGTGCATTAACTGCATTTAAAAATTCTTTTTTATCTTTAATAGCCAAGTTAACAACATCATATTTATTTCTATCAAATTTTCTATATATTAAATCCTTAATTTTTTGTGCAGTCCCTTCTCCTGTTGTACATGCCGAAATTATTATTGGTTTATTTTTTATATTGAAAGTTTTTTCAGTTTCACTTATTTCCTTTTCTTCAGCCTTAAGTGAAGTAACAATATCACTTAAACTTGCATTCATTAAAGCCATTCTTGTTGCTTTAATCGCCATAAGTGTTGTAACCATATCTACACACTCAACTTCTATCCCTGTATTATTAGAAATCATTTTATCAAAATATCTCAATGAACCCATATCAACTAAAAGTAATGCACCTTTTCCCTCATTTTTTTCTTTTATTATTTCTTCAATCTTTTTTAGTGCATCCTCCGGCTTCATTGAAAGAGGCATATCAAAAGCCAACGCATGATTAGTGTTTAACAAATGATTTACTACCTCTACCATTGATGATGCCGTACTGCTTCCATGCATCACAACTAAAATCAATACCTTACCACTATTTTCTTTTATTTCTGCTGCAAAAAACATTGCAATAAACCCTATTTCATCTAATGGAACCCTAACATTAAACTTTTCTTCTAACTTTTCAGCAAGAACCATAGCTATCTTGAATTCTTGAGGATATTTTTCTCTTATTTCTTCTAACTTTGGATTTTCTATCATTTTATTCAATTTAACTCTATTTAAAAATGTATCAATATGTATGACTAAACCTAAGAATGTATTTTTTGAAATTTTTCTCTTTAACTTATACTCCGCTAAAGGTATAAATGATTTTATAAATTCAAACAGTTCATGGTTTATTAATCTTTTTACTTCTTCATCTTCATTTCTTAAATTAATGTTTTTTAGATATTTATTTATATATTGCTCGACTTCATTTGAAACAATAGTTTTTATTACATTTGTCTCTAATCCCTTAGATTTAAAATAAGTAGTTCTTTTTTCCATAAACTCATAAATATTTTGTGATAGAGTATATTTATCATCTTCAATGAAGTCTTTAGCTATTTCGTTTGTTTTTATTTTTAACTTTCTTATATTTATCTTGCTTGCAACAAGTAAACCTGCTTTTATCTTTTCATTAAAATCATCAAGTATAACATTTAAAACATCTCCACCAAACATACTTCTTATATAAGCCTTTGCACAAGCGATTTGTATATCGCTTTTAAGTTCACCTATATTATTTAAGCAATCATAATTAAGTAGTGCAGTAATTGCATCCTGTTCTACTTCTATTTTTCTATTTATCCTCTTTGATTCTTCTTCAAAGAAATTTTTAATCAACTCAAATCTTTCTTCAACTGGTCTTTCTCTTAAAGGAGGCAGAGAAATAATAACTGGTATTCTTCTTACAAATGTTTTGAGAAGCGTTGACTCTATATTTTCTGTTGTAGCTGCAATAATCATTACATTAATAGGTATATCTTGAGTTGATCCTAATTTTACATATCTACCTTCATCTATTAATGTAAAGAGCATCTCTTGTCCCTCTGGTGGAAGTCTATGTACTTCGTCAAGAAACAAGATACCATCCCTTGCCTTTTCAATTATACCTTCTCTATCCTCTATTGCTCCTGTATATGCACCCTTTTTTACACCAAACAAATAAGATATAAGAAGCTGTGGATTATTTGCGTAATCTGCACAGTTAAAAACTGCAAATTTACTGCTATCTTTTATCATCTTTGACTCTACAGCATATTTAAACATTATCTTTGCAAAATATGATTTTCCAACCCCAGTTTCACCAACTATTAAAGTATGCAATCCCTTTGGTGGATAAACAATAGCAGCCTTTGCAAGAGCAATCTGGTTTTTCAAACTTCCGTTACTTCCAATAATACTATCAAAAACAGAAACATTTTTATTTACTTCTTCTTTTATCAATTTTTCTTCATTTACAAAGTATCTTACTGGTCTACCTGCTGACTTTTTAATACTTCCTTCATTTATAAGTCTACTAAATTCTCTTACTACATTGCTTCTTTGCATATTCATAATTTTAGCTATTTCTTGTGCAGTTACTCCAATTATCCTGCCAGTTTGTTTTTTCTGTTTTATACACTCTTCCTTTATAACATCGTATATCTCTTTATATTTCACACTAATCCCGCCTTATAAAATTTATTTATTTTTTTTTATTTTCTATTTTAACAAGTCCTTTATATTCTTCTTTTTCTAACATTTGTCTTGTAATCTCAAAAAACATAATACACAATACAGAAGATACAATCAACAAAATGTTCCAAATTACGGGATTAATATTATTGAATAAAAAGCTTGGGACTATTAAAATTAGAAATGCTGAAAAACCAATAATCCATCTATTCAACTTTATTTTTTTAACTAAATAATTAGTAAATTTAACTGAACCTAAAATTAAAGTTATCAAAAAGATTATATAAATCAATTTTGAGGGCATCTATATCTCCTCCATACTACCTTTTATCCTCTAATTTTTTACACAAGTTTACTATTTGTTCTATTAAATTTTTTTCTGAAATTGCTGTCATTAAATGGTCTTGTGCATGAACCATAAGTAAATTCATCTGTAAGTTTTCACCATTTATTTCAGCTTGAATTAGCTTTGTTTGAGTATTATGGGCAATATCTAATTCCTCTTGAGCCTTTTTAAGTAATTCTTCTGCTTCTTTGATATTACCTTCTTGAGCCTTTTTAACAGCTTCAAAGGCATATGCTCTGGCATTCCCTCCATGTGATATTATTTCAAAGATTTCATTTTCCATAAATAACCCTCCAATCTGCTCTTTTAAAATTGAGTCAAATATTTTTTGTTCATATTTAATAAATCATTTAACAAATTTTTAGCAACACTTACAGAAGGAACAAGTGGATGATTAACAAGTGCTAACAATGCCTTCTCTTTATCGCCTTTAACTGCTGATTCAACTGCTAAAATTTCATAAGATTTAACTGCCAAAATTAAACCTTTTATTTCTATTGGAATATCTTCTTTTTTGATTAATGGTGTAGCTCCTCGACTATCAATTATACAATTTGTTTCAATAACACAATTATTTGGAATACCATCTATTATTCCATTATTTAATGTATTAACTACATGTATCTCTTTTTTATCATTAAATATAGCACTTATCAATGATACTGCTGCATCAGAATAATATGCTCCACCTCTTTTTTCTAATTCCTTTGGTTTATCTTTTAAATCAGGATTAGAATACTTTTTAAACAGTTCCTCTTCAACTTCTCTGACAAGTTGACCCCTTGTTTTTCCTTTTGATGCAAGTTCTTTTTCTTCCATTACCATAACATCATTCATATAATAATACCTAAGATATGGGCAAGGTATCATTCTTAACGCTTTTAAAAAATTTGCATCCCATTTTAAATCTGTAATATTTTTAACACTTAAACTTGCACCATCCAGTAATTTATTAATAACATTATCAGTTATATCTTGATTTTTAATCCAAACCTTTCTTGCCCAAATTAGATGATTTAATCCTATAAAATCTAAATATAAATCTTCAGGATTTAAATCAAGCATTTTTGCAATATTCATTTTCATATGAATAGGAACATTGCATAAACCAATACATTTTATTTTAGAATATTTCAAAACTGCTTCTGTCACTAATCCTGATGGATTAGTGAAATTTATGAGCCATGCATCCGGACAAAGCTCTTGCATATCCTTTGTAATATCTAACATAATAGGTATGGTTCTTAGTGCTTTTGCAAAACCTCCAGGTCCTGTAGTTTCTTGTCCTAAGACATTATATTTTAGTGGAAATATTTCATCTTTTATTCTCGCATCAATTCCTCCAACTCTAAATTGTGTTATTACAAAGTCTGCTCCCTTTAGAGCCTCTCTTCTATTCAGTGTTAAATGTATTGAAGTATTTAATCCAGCATTTTTTATCATTCTTTTAGCCAAGTTTCCAACAATATTTAATTTCTCTTCACCTTCTTTAATATCCACCAAATAAATATCATCAACTTTAATCTCATTTGATCTCTTTATAAAGCCATCAATTAATTCAGGAGTATAGCTACTTCCCCCACCTATTACACATATTTTTAATCCACACATCTTATTCAACCCCAAACATTTTATATTTGCACCAGGGTTTAACCCCTGGTGCTTTTAAATTACATATTTAAAGTTGACTGAGTAGCTGCAATTTGAGCCTTTTCCTCTTCTATCATCTTCTTTTCATATATCTTAAAGAATGGATAATAAATTGCCATAGAGATTAAAATGTTGATTATTACCAAAATTACAGCTGAAATACTACCATTTGTTGCAAAATATGCTCCAATTGGAGCTGGTAATGTCCAAGGTGCATTAATTGCAAATCTTCCAACAATACCCAATGATACTGCAATGTAAGAAATTATACCGATTACAAGTGGTGCAACTATAAATGGTATTGCAAGAATTGGGTTCATTACCATAGGTACACCAAATATCATTGGTTCATTTATGTTGAATATACCTGGTATTATTGAGAATCTACCAACTTTCTTTAGATATTCAGATTTTGAGAAACATAGCAAGATTGCAAGTCCTAATGTAGCTCCTGAACCACCTATCCATACAAACCATTGGAAGAATTGCTCTGGTGCAATATTTGGTAGAGGTTGTCCTGCTGCAAGGGCTGATGCATTTTCTTCAAGTAATATTAACCAAATTGGTCTAAGTACTGAACCTATTACAGATACACCATGAATACCTGCTGACCATAGCAATGTAATCAAGAAAATTGGAACAAGAACACCCCATATTGAGTTACCAGCTACACTTTTTACAGGTGCAAAAATATCCATTATAAATTTTTGAATATCAAAATTTAGCCATACTCTAATAAACCACAATACAACTATAATTACAGCTGCTGGGATTAATGCTTCAAAGGATCTTGAAACTGATTCTGGAACTTGTTCTGGCATTTTTAAAGTTATATGATATTTCTTTAAAATTCTTAAAACTTCAACTGCAAAAATCATAGCAAGAATTGCTGAGAACATACCAGCTCCACCTAAATTACCCATAGGTAGTGCCCAACCTATTGGAGTTGCTCCCTGTATACCTGCTTCTGCTGCCTTCTTTAAAACAGCATCAACATTTACAGGTATTGTCATCATTAAAAATGCTGCTAAAGAAAGAACACCACCTGAAACTCCATCTAATTTATAAGACTTTGCTAAACTATATCCCATACCATATGCTGCATAAAGAGCCATAAGTCCCATTGTTAATCTAAATGGTATAAGTATTTTACCTACGTTTGGAGCAATAGCATCTGCCCATGACTTAACTGGTGGAAACGCAATGATTAAGAAAAAGCTGCCAACTATTATTAATGATAATGTTGAAATAATACCGTCTCTTATTGCTCTTAAATGTCTCTGTTCTGCAAGTCTTGCCATTGGAGGCATAAACTTTTCTTCAATCCATTTCAAAAACTTATCCATTCTTTTTTCCCCCTTATAAATATTTTTATTTTGAATATTTTTTAATCTGCTCTAAAACCTTAGGAGCACCTATTGGAGTATATCCTGTTGGAACAATTAATTCTATTGGAACATTTGCATTAGCAGCCTGTTCTTTAAACACATCCATTCTATGCTTTACTTGTGGTGCTACTATTGCTAAATCATATCCACCTGTCTTTAATTCTTCTTCAAATTCACCAGTTCCAACAGCCTTAATCTCAAGTGGAAAATTTTGTTTATCTGCTTCTTGCTTTATTGCCTTAACTACTATAGCACTTGACATTCCACCTGAACACACCATTAATACTTTCATCATCTTCCCTCCCATCTTTAATTTTTCATTTTATATTAAGCAAATAGCGTGCCAACTTGTAGATATATTGTATTTACTATACTTTTTAAGGTAGTGTATCAATAATATCTTAAATGATACACTACCTTAATTAAATGATGATACTAATTAGATGTTTTCTTTCTTCTTTCTAATTAAAAGTAGTGCTGTACCACATAAAATTAAAACAAAACTAAGTGATATTAATATATTTGCATCTATTAATTCTCCTGTCTTAGGTAAGTTATCATTTGATTCATTTTGATTAGTTTGTTCATCTTTGTTTGTATCATTTTCATCTGTATTCTTATTATCTTTATTCTTAAGATCTAATAACTTTGCTTCAAGTGCAATTAACTTGTTAAGGTTTATAATATTCGAATCATTATTAGCAATATTTACTAAATTTCTTGCATTTTTTATAGCGTCTTCATCTTCTAATGTTAACTCCTCTACATCTGGTAGTGCAGCTATTGCATCTATTGCAGCTTGTTCTTTTGCATATTGATCTGCCTGTTCTTCTGTTACCTTTGAATCCATAAAAATTTTCATTGCTTCATTTAATTCATAAATTGTGCTTTCTATTGCTTCTTTATCTGCATTTTCATCATTTAAAATATTTATAGCCTTATCTAATACAACTCTAAATTTAGATTTTAAACCTTCTAAATAATTTCCTTGTTTCTTGCCTTCCACTGCACTATTAAACAGATCTTCAACCATTAAAATGACAAGCTTTAAAGGATTATTTTCTAAATTATTAGATTGATTATAAATATCAACAAGTTCAACGTTAGTATAATATGTCATAAGTATTTTATCATATGTCCATCCTCTATCTGCTAAACCCTTTGATCCATATTGGCTCATACCAACTCCATGTCCATTTCCTCCACCATAGAAAGTAACACCTGTTAGATTATTATTTTCATCTTTATTTATATCGAATGTAAAGAATGCAGATGGTAAAATGCTATAGTTTTTCAAGGAACTTGCATTATAATCTTGTGAACCACCTGTTGCTCTATATAAAACTACATCACTACCTTTAGTATCTACTGCTCTTGGTCTTATAAGGAATCTTATATTAAACTCTTTAACTATCTTATACGTTCCAGTAGTACCAACTATAACAAGTTCTGTTATATTTCCTCCTTCTCCACGTTTAGCAACATACATATTAATAATTTCTCCTATTCCTTCTTCAGGTATTGGTTTACTTATAAAGTTTCCATCTGAATCTTTTGTAAGTACAAATAGTGGATCAGCTTCATATCTTAATTTTATATTAGCATTTATTGTATTTTGTAATTCTTGTTTACTTAAACTTACTTTCCATCTAAACCATGCTGAGTCTGAATCATATGCCTTTAATGATATATTTTTATAAAAATCCAAAATTTCCTTTTCATCTTGTGTGTTAATAGTTAATAATTTTGAACTATCTTCTGGATCAAATGTATAACTTCTTCCTATCAAATATGGAACTCGTATTCCTGGGAACATATTAGAAATTGGTTCTGACCATACTTCATGTTTTGCTGCACTATATCCTCCAGAAGTTGAATAATATCTGGCATCAACGAGTTGATTACCATTTTTCATAATCATTCCTTTTGTTTCATTTACTGCTTGAGTAGCAGTTGGGTTCTCAGGGGTGTTGTTATATACTTGGCTTAATGTGCTATCATCCACATGGAATCCTCTATCTGCAAATCTACTGCTAAAATAGTCTCCTAATGCATATGTTCTTGCTGCTACAGCTTGTGCCTTTAATGCTTCTAATCCAAATGATACTGGCATTTCACTTGGTACAACTTGATATAAGTATTTTTCAATTTGTATTTCATTTATTAGATTTAATTTGTCACCATTCTTGGATAAGGTGATTTCTAAAATTCCTCTATAGGAAGGATTAAATACTGGGCTACCTCTTCTTAATGAAGTAACTGTTATTTTTTCATCCTCATTAACAGGTTCAGCATATAATCTATTCAATGTTTTATATATTAAATTTCCGTTTTTATAAACTGTTATTTTACCTTCTTCAACTTTTAAGCTAATTAAATCACTACTTAATATATCAAAACTAATATTACTTTTTTTATCTACTAACTTAAATCCATTTGCTGCCTTCATTTCTATATTAGAATAATCAAGCAAATTAATATCTGCTGGATTGTTTACATCACTTCTTATTCCTATTCTTATTTTGTCTATTTTGGTTTCTCCATCAATTATTATTAAATCCACTTGATTATCTTTATTTAAATAAAAAGTTACATTTTCTGCTCCAACCATAACATCTGATAAACTTCTTTCCACTACTTTATTATCAAGAATTTGATAAACAAGTACATCTTTAGCTATATCAAGATATCCTCTGTATTCAAGTTCAATTTTATTATTTATCATATCCTTTAGCATAATCTTTTCTTTTATATATTGAACCTTAGGATAAAATACTACTTCTGGTTGACTTTCATTATGCAATCTATCAAATGCTGTCACAGCATAAACATACTGTTTATTTTTATCTGCTAAATTATCAACGAAACAATATTCCTCTTTAGTGTTATCCCTTCTTACTATTCCAACAATATTTGATGGATCTTCAATATTTCCAATGCTCTTTCCCTCAAATCTATATACTACATAGTATGTTGAATCATTATTTAAATCGTCTTTCCATAAGATTTCTATTTTGTTATCTCCTAATAGTTTATATGAAACATTTTGTACTTTATTTGGAGCTTTATCGTCAATCCAAGGCATTGTTGGAACAAAAGCTTTTGTTTTAAAATAGTCATTCTTTATCTTATCTGTAACACCCAAATTATTTAATCTTAATTGTTTTAAACTAAAGAAGGAGCTACCTTTTACCTCACTATATAATAAATTAAATTTAAGCTGATTTCCAATTTCATCAGGATTTTTCCAGTCATTATCACTTGAATTTATCTTATAATTTGCATGTCCTATATATAAATGGCAATTTGTTCCCTTTACAACATCTGCCCACCAGTCAACAAGTTCTCCATATGGTGCAGCTGTAGTACCAAAAGCCCAATAAATTTGGGGAGTAATATAATCAATCCAACCCTCTTTAACCCATTTTCTTGTATCAGCATATATATCATCATAGCTTGCAGATGATGTAATTGGTGTATGTGAACCTACACCTTCAGCACTACCTTCTGGATGTTTGTCATAATGTCCCCAAATACCAAATGGACTAATACCAAACTTAACATAAGGTTTGTTTTCTTTTATGCTTTTGATACTTCCTTTATTAGTGTATCAACATTATTTCTCCTCCACTCTTTTATATCAGTAAAATCTTGTCCATATTTTTGAAAGGTTTCTAAGTCTTCATTTGCATCTCCAAAATAATAAATTACTCCATTACTTGTAACTTTATATGGATAGGAATAATCATCAAAATGAATTGCATCAACATCATATTTTTGAACAACTTCAACTATACTGTCTTTTATATAATTAATTACTTCTGGTTCACCTGGATTTAATAAAAGTTTTCCATCAAATTTTAATACGTATTGAGGATGCATTTTAGCCCAGTTATTATCTGCTAAAGTAGATAGTATTTCATCTACGGTTTTATTAGGTTCATATGTATTTGTTACTCTATATGGATTAAACCATGCGTGAAACTCCATATTTCTTTCATGTGTAACTTTAATCATCCATTCTAATGGATCCCAACCTGGATCTTTACCTTGTACACCTGTTAGATATTCTGACCAAGGATTTAAATCTGATTTATAAAATGCATCTAATTTTGGTCTTACTTGAACTGTAATTGCATTAAAATTTAATTGTTCAAATTCATCTAATATCTTTAGGTACTCTTGTTTAAACTCTTCTTCACTTAAACCTGGTCTACTTGGAAAATCTAAATTTGTAATAGTTGATACCCAAGCTGTCCTAAACTGTCTTTTAAGCTGCTGATAATCTTTGGGTATATAAACATCTTGTCCATGGATTTGAATAGGTGTTTGAGTACCATATTTATATAGTGGTACTACTTCACCATTATAAGCCTTTACCTTATACTGTCCTAAATTAAACATAGAAAAAAACATTAAAAATGTCATTAATCTTGAAAGTAGTCTAATTTTGGCCTTACTCATTTTTATCCCCCCTTAACAAATTTAACATTTTTAAAGCAAATATCATACCAAAAATTTTATAATTTTTGAATCATTGTAATTTAAGTAAAATTATATTCTAAATGGAATTTTTTATACATTTTGAATCTATATTTTGATACAAATAATTATTATTTTTTATTGAATTATTCAATAAAAGCTTTTTTTCTGCGATAATGTATATTTTTATAAAAACTTTGATACACAAAATTAATTAGATTTCTATTAATAAATTCAAATTAATTTTAAAAAGTCTATGAACATTTATAAAAACACATTTATTAATCTTTAAAATAAAATTTTATTTTATAAAACTAAAAGCCCTATGACTTAAAATATCATAGGGCAAATTGAATTATATAATATTCTTATACATTTCGAACCTTCTTTATAGTGAATCCTCATATATCCTTCTTATTGTCTCCCTTGTAGCTGGGATTGGTGCCATACTTAAAAGTAAATCAAGGCTTGGTGTATTCATTGCAAGGTCTGTTAATTTATCTAAGTCCTCTTCACTAAATCCTAAATCAGTTAACTTTTCAACAAGTCCCATTTGATTTAACCAATTTTCCATCGCTTCTGCTGCATATTCTGCCTCACCTGGAACACCAATTAAATCTGGGGCAATAGGAGATAATATGTCTGCTAAAACCTCAGAACAAGCTGGATAAATATGCTTAATAACAGCAGGAAGAAGCATTCCAAGGCCTAATCCGTGGGCAAGTTCTGGTTTTACAGCACTTAATGGATGTTCTAATGCATGTGTAAAGTGTAAAAGACCATTATCAAAG
>JAOAFH010000025.1 GCA_026416355.1 Clostridiales bacterium
TCAGTTGATTTAACTGTTGAGGTTAAGGATGCAGTGCTTTCAAAAACAGAAAATGTGTCAAGCATCATAGAAGAAGCCTCAGCATCAACTGAAGAAATATCTGCATCAAGCGAAGAAATGTCAGCTTCAGCACAAGAGATAGCAGAGTCAGTTCAGGGTCTTGCACAAATTGCTGATGAACTTGTAAAATCGGTGGATAAGTTTAGATTATAAAAACTTAAGGGGATTTCCCTTAAGTTTTTAAATTTTTTGTCGAAAATTATTATTGTGAGGTTAGTTAATAGGAGGTGGTTAATATGGATTTAAAGAAGAAATTCTTAGTTTTCTTTACAGTTTTTGCTTTATTACCGCTTGTTTTGTCAGGGGGAATAATATACTATGTTGTTTATAATTCTAACATGAAGGATGCATATAGCAATGTGCAAAATATGGAAACATTTGCTGCGCAATCTATGCAAAATGTATTATCAATTATTGAACAAATTGGCTTTGAGGCTGCAGAAGATCCAAGTGTTTTAGGGTATTTAAAATCAGTAAAAAGTGGTGAAAATAATTTAAATTATGCACAGGATGTGAAGCATAAATTAAATAGCATGGTATCAAAATATGAGCTTCAAGAAAACATTTTTATTTTAGATACAAATGGAAAATGTATTGTTGATGCTGAAGATAAGCTAACTGGACAAGATTTAAGCAAAATGGATTATTTTGTTGAGCCTAAAAAAACAGGAACTCAATTTATTGGAAGGGTTAAAAAGAGTATAGCAACAGGAAATCCTATTTTTGTTATAGCAAAGCCTGTAATGGGCCCAGGAAATGAACTGCTTGGAGTTTTCGGACAAGCAATTGATCTTCAAAAGCTTTCAGAGAAATATATTAGTAAATTAGTTATAGGTAAAACAGGATTTGTTTATATAATGCAGGAGGACGGGACTACAATTGTTCATCCAAATAAAGAGGAAATATTAACAACAAAGATTGCAGAAACAGAAGGTGGAAAACAAATTCTTCAAAAAAAGGCAGGCACAATTAGGTATACTTATGGTGTAGACAAACTGGCTGCATTTGAAACAGAGCCAAAGTATGGTTGGATATATGTAGCAACTCTTCCAGTTGACGAGTTTACAGGTACATTAAATACTGTAATTGAGCTTTTAATGATAATTGGAGCAGTTGTATTAGTAATAGTTCCATTACTTGCATTTATAATAGCTAAGAAATTCTCAAAACCAATAGTAGATATAAAAAATTTAATGGAAAAGGTAGCAGAAGGGGACTTTACTGCTAATATTGAAGTTAAAGGAAAAGACGAAATAGCCTTTATGGCAAATAGCATTAATAATACGATAGAGAGCATAAAGGGAGCTGTTGCGACAGTTAAGGAAAATAGTGAGCAAACAATGGAATATGCAGATACATTAAATGTAACATCAAGAGAAATAGCATCTTCAATGGGAGAAGTGTCTAATGCAATACTTGAGGTTTCAAGTGGTGTTCAAAATCAAGCGGATGAACTTGCAGATGTAGTAAATTTAATATTAGATTTTTCAAATGAGCTTGATAATATCTATGATAAGCTAAATAATGTAAAGAATAACACAAGTGAAGCAGAAATAAAGGCCAATGGTGGTAAAGAAAAGATAGATGGACTAATGAATGTTATAGAGGAAGTTAAACTAGCATTTAATACTGTATTAGAAAAGATAAATAGACTTAATGCATCTGTTGAAAGAATTGGTAATATTACAGAAGTTATAAATGGTATTGCAAGACAAACAAACCTTTTAGCACTAAATGCAGCAATAGAGGCAGCACGTGCAGGAGAGGTAGGACGTGGTTTTGCTGTTGTAGCAGATGAAGTTAGAAAGCTTGCAGAGGAATCAGAACGCTCAGCAGGAGAAATAAAAAGTTTAGTAGATGTTGTGGCAATTGAAACAGGAGATGTAATTAACACAACAAAATCATTAGAGATTTTAATGGAAAATGAAGTAGATGTAGCAAATGAAACAATTCAATCATTTAATGATGTTCTATCATCAGTAAACAATATTGCTCCACTTATAGAAGAAACATATAATTCAGTTGATATTGCAAAAAATTCTAAAGATACAATAGTTTCAAAGATAGAGGCAGTAACTGCAGTATCACAGGAGGTATCTGCAGGAGCTGAACAAATTACAGCATCAACTGAGGAAATGCTTGCAACATCTGAGGAACTAAAGAATTTAGCAGAGCTTTTAAATAGTGCTGCACAAAAGTTAAACGATAATATGTCAAAGTTTAAAGTATAATTAACAATGCCTTCTAGATTAAACTAGAAGGCTTAAAATTTTTTTGATATAATATTCTTGCAATAAACGTTAGGGGGGATTATATGATTGACGCACTAAAGTTAATTTTAATTTTTATTTTTGGTGGGATATTGGCATTTATATTAAATTTATTAAATGCTAATAGTTATGTTGCCTTTGGGGTTCTAATATTTACTCTTCCGTTATTAACATATCTAACTAGTAAAAAACAAGTTATAAAAGAGGTTGAGGTATATAAGGAAGATGACTTTACAGATGTGTCAAAAAAGCTTGCCGCAAGTAGTAGAGATATTTATATTTTCTCAAACAAACTTTATGAAACTTCAAGGGAAATACTAGGTTTGTCAGATGAAATCAAAGGCTTAAATGACAGAGATAATAAAAATATTAATTCCATCTTAAGTGAAATAGATGGAATTTTAAAAAGGCTAAATGAAATAATAAACTCAGCCGAAGATGCTAAAAAACAATCAAGAGAAAGTATAGCAGAGATTAAAAATGGAGAAAGGCTAATTAATGATTCAAAAAATACAGTTGATGATTTAATAGGAGTATATGAGAGTTTTTCAAATGGAAAAGATAAATTAATGGAATCATCAGCTAAGATCTATGAAATTGCCGATTATATTAATGAAATTGCCAATAGGACACATCTTCTATCTTTAAATGCAAGTATAGAAGCTGCAAGGGCAGGTGAAGCAGGTAGAGGATTTTTAGTTGTTGCAGGTGAAATTAAAAAGCTTGCTGCACAATCCAAAGATTTTAGCCAAAATATTAAAAATACATTAGATGAAATAACTTCAAACATCAGTAATTTAGATAATATATCAAGAAAAAGTAATGAAAATATAGAGCATACAAAATCTGTTCTAGATAGCCTATTTAATGCCCTTAAGAAATTTACGGATTCATCAATGAAACTAGATGAAAGCATAAACAATATCATAACTCAAACCAACAATATAGAAAAGGCGGCTGTATCATCAGTTGAAACTGTTCAATCAGTTTGTGCATCACATGAAAACACAACAGCATTAATCGAAAAAGCATCGGATTCAATTGAAAACCAATGGATAATTGTTGAAAAATTTAAGAAGGTTTCAGATGATGTTTCAAGTGCGGCAGATACATTTTTGCAAGCTAGTTTAGATAAAAAGGTTGAAGAAAAGCTAATTTCTATTGGTAAAAAAATAATGGAATACAAGGGAGAAAAGACAGAAACAGCCCTAAAAAATCTTTGTAGAGAACTTGGAATAAGTGATGTCTACTATGCAAATTCAAAGGGAATATTTGAATTTGGAACAACAAAAGAAGCGTTAGGGCTAAACATTTTTGAATTAGACAAAAGATACAAAGATTTTGTAAGAAGTGGAGAGGATGTAAAGGTTTATCCTCTAACAAGAAGATTAGATACAGGAGAGCTGTTTAAATTTATGGCAGTAAAGAGGCTAGATAAAGAAGGAGTTATTTCAGTAGGCATTTCCATAGACAACTTAATGGCAGCCATATCACATATAACATTTAGAAAAAGCTAGGGCATAATCCCTAGCTTTTATACTTTATATATTTAATCCCCTTCAGATGTTGAGCCTTGAGTATTATCTATTTCCTCTTTGCCTTTAACCACATTTTTAGCATCGTATATGCCTGTTTCAACAGCCTTTATTGCAACACAAAGCCTTTTGTCAAGAAGGCATTGTAAATCCTCAGCAGAGCGTCTTATATCATAAATTAATTTAAGAAGTTCTTTAATTTGGTGTTGTTCGGTTATATTTATTCCAGCAATTGTACGGGCGGCAGAGCCAAATCCATCGGCTGCAACTCCTAATTTTTCTATAGCATCTATAATAGGAATTATTTCAATCCCAAAAAGTTCCCCAACTGTATTATGTTTTAAAGCAAAACCCAATTTTTCAATAGGTTCATTCATAGCCATCACCCCTCTTATATTTTATTCGGGGCGTATATTTTTAAGACCTTACAATATTTGCATTAAAGTATATATCTAGTGTTTTTTTTGCTGTAATGTCCCAGCTAAAGTTTTTAGAGTGTTCATATCCCTTTATTGCAATATCATTTCTTAATTTTTCATTTTCTATTAGTTTTTCAATGGATGTTTTAAGCTCTTCTGCATCAAATGGGTTAATTAAAATTGCGGCATCACCTACAACTTCAGGGATAGATGAAACATTTGATGTAATAACGGCAGTTTTGCAGCTCATTGACTCAAGTGGAGGAAGGCCAAACCCCTCATATAGTGATGGGTATAAAAATATAGTTGCACCACTATAAAAATATGGTAAATCTTGATAAGGTACATATCCTGTAAATATGATGTTATCGCTAATATTTAAACTGTTTGCAAGGCTTATTAAAAAGCTATGTTCGTCTTTAGAAGAGCCAACTATAACAACTTTGTATCTATCCCTTATATCTTTGATTAACCTAGAGTAAGCAAGTAATATGGACTTTACATTTTTTCTAGGACTAAAACCACCAATATATAATAGATAGTCAGTATCGATGTTATAGTTGTTTTTTAGGTATTCCTTACATATGTTTTTGTCAATTGGTCTAAAATAGTCATCGGCAGCGAGATGCGTAACCATTATTTTTTCTTCTTCAACATCAAAAATTCTCATTATATCTTTTTTAGAAAACTCCGAAACTGTAATTATGATATCGGAACTTTGTATTATCTCTGGCATTTGAGAAATGAATTTTTTAAGATAGCCTCGACCAACCGTCTCAGGCATAACATAAGGAATAAGGTCGTGTATTGTTGTAATATAGATACAGCTTTTTTTTGATGGAAGACCTATTCCATTTTGTGGTACATGATAAACATCTATATTTTTAAGCTTTAAATTATTAGGAATATAGTATTCCTCAAAAAATCTATGGTGTTTTTTTGAGGCAATGCTAATAGAAATATTGTTATTAAAATTAAATTCCTTGTAGTTTGTACCCCACCAATAAAGATGATAGTTATTTGTATTATCATGCTTTGTAATATATTTTAAAAGTTCTATAGTATAGGTACCTATTCCCGTTCCGGCATACCAGTTGGCACCTCGAGCATCTATGGCAATATTCATCTTATCCCCCCGTAAATAGCTGTATATATTAATAATATTACAAATACATTCTAAATGTGCATGCTTTTTTAGGTATTTTGCTATCACAAAAAAAATATTTATTCATATTATAAAATAGAACTCTTTATAGGAGATGAAGTATGCTTTTTGATGTGGTTGAAAAAAGTTATGACATAAAAGTATATGATTATCAAAGGATAAAAAACATATACAAACTTAAAACAGACAAAGGAGAGCTTTGTCTAAAAATTTCTAGATATGATGAAAAACAATATAAATTTATTATATCAGCTATTAAATACCTAGAGGATAAGAACTTTGAACATATACTTCCACTTTTAAAAACAGTAGATGGAGAGGATTTTATTAAGTTAGATGAAGGGTTTGGAGTTTTAATGGACTTTGTGGAGTCAAGAGAGGCTGACTTTAAAAATATATATGATTTAACTATGTGCATAAATGTTATATCAAAATTACATTTGACATCAAGGGGATTTTACTATGATTATAGACAGCGAAATTTATATGGAAGATGGATTGAAAAATTTAAAAAAAGAAGTAATGAACTTATATATTTTAAAGCACTATGTGAGGAAAAAGAGCAAAAAAGCGAATTTGACAATATATTTTTAAAGTATTTTGATAAGCATTATAAACAATCGTTAAAATGCTTAAGGGATTTTGAAAAGACCATGTACAAAAACATTATGGATGAACACATAAAATTAAATGAGATATGTCATCATGATACAGCCAATCACAATTTTTTAATATCAAAGGAAAAGGTTTATTTAATTGATTATGACTACTGCATAATGGATTCACATCTACATGACCTATCAAGCTTAATAATAAGAAATTTAAGATATGATAACTGGGATATGAAGATATTTAATTTTATAGTAGAAGAATATTCAAAGTCTATTGAAGTTAAGAGTGAAGAGCTGAAACTTATTTATTGTTTTATGGAATTTCCACAGGACTTTTGGCAGGTGGGGCTTCAATATTATGTTGAAAAACAGCCATGGACAGATGAAAACTTTTTAAAAAGACTAAATAGGGTTGTTTTAGATTCAGAAAATAGATTTAATTTTTTAGATAAGTTAGGAGGTTTAGTATGGAAGGAATAGATAAGGTAATAGATAAAATTGAAAAAATGAAGGAAGAATTAAATGATTTTACTTTAGAGGTTTTAACAAGAAGTGAAGATGGAAGTTTAACTGTTGAGGAGATGGAAGCAAGATTAAAAAAGTTAAAGGAAGATATAAAAAGACTAAAAAAACTAAAAAAACAACAGGAAAAAATGCAGGATCTTTTAGATGAAAGGGAGGAAATAGTAAGAAGTATGGAAAAGGCAACAGAAAAACACATAAAGAAAAAACATAAAAAAAGGCATTAGGAGTGGTATTATGGAAATAAAAGATATAATAAACTCCAAACCTAAAAAAATAGAAAAGATAGATGATGGGTATGTTATCTTTATCTCAAAATCAAAAATGCATTTAAAGAGAGTTAATTTAAACGAAAGTGAACTTCTTTTTATAGATGAAGTATTAAGATATGTGAAAAGAAACAATTTCACAGATATATTGTTTTTAAATAGATTTAAAGACGGAAAGCCATATTTTAAACAGGATAATCAAATATATATATTAATAGATGATTTGCATCAAGCTGTAAAAATAAAGGAATTTAAATATGCATATGTTTATTGTGAACTTTTATCAAAATTTCATTCTTCATCAAATGGGTACAAAGCATCTGCAGGTATAAAACCAAGCGTTACTTGGGGTAAAAGGGTAGAGAAGTATAAAAATTTATATAGGATATTTGATAAATATATAGATGATATAAAAAATAGAACTAAACACAGTGAGTTTGAAGAGGCAATATTAAAAATAGAAGGTGAAATTAAAACAAGAAGCAAAAACTCTATGAAGGTATTTAGGTCTATGGAATATATTAATCTACTTGAAAAGAGCATGAAAAATAAAGAAATAATTCTATATGACATAAACAGAGAACCAATTCTGAAAAGAGAAGATATATATATAATATCTAATATTTATGGCATAGCTTATGGACTATATGAAGAGGATGTAGCAATGGTCATAAGAAAGTCGGGTGTTAAAGAAACAGATTATTTAGTTTTAATAAATGAGTACAATAAATATTCCAAAAGGCAAATCAATCGTGAAGTAGTTGAGGCCTATGTTAAATTCCCTGAAAACACATTAAAACTTATAAAAAAATACAAAGAAAATAAAGATGAAGATATTTTAGAAAAGCTTGAGGATGCTTTAAAAAAGGATGGAGTGAGGTGAATTTATGGAATATAGATTTAGGGATAAAGTTTATTTATCAAACTATATGCTTGACACAGACCTTTTTGATAAATTTGATTTTTTAGTTGAGGATGCAACTCCTATTCGTTCAGTTTTTATATTAAAAACAAATGATGGACTTAAGATATTAAAGAAAATAGATTATAGCAAAGATGAACTGCTATTTATATATGAAAGCTTAAATCACATAAGAAAAAATTATCCATATGTTGTTAACTTCAAAAAAAGCATAGATGGAAGCCCTTTTGTTGAATACCAAGGAGGAACATATGTTGTTTTAGATTTAATAGAGGGAAGGGAATGTGTTTTTGAAAACCCTGTTGACCTTCTAGGTGCATCAAGGGCACTTTCTAAACTTCATAATGCATCAAGTGGCATACAAGTTAAAAATATTAGAAACAACTTGTTTGTTATGGGGGATAAAATAACAAAAAAGATAAAGGAACTTGAAATGTGCAAAGAATTTGCGACTTTGCATGTAAATAAAAGTGATTTTGATAGGTTGTTTTTAGAATATGTTGATTATTATATTGAAGAAGCTAAGGAATCATTAAAAATTTTAGAGGCTTCAGAATATAAGGTATTATGTGAAACAGACTATGTTTTGTGTCACCATGACTTAGCTCATCACAATATACTTGTGGATAATGAGGATAATTACTATTTTGTTGATTTTGATTATTGTATGATTGATTTACCATATCATGACCTATGCAACTTAATAACTAAAGCAATAAAACACAATATGTGGAATAGTGATATGGTTGATTTAATAATAAATGGTTATAGTGAAAATAGAAGTATTACTACTAGAGAACTAAATATACTATATGCATACCTAATGTTCCCACAAGATTTTTATGACATAGCAATAAGCTATTACATGAAAACAAGAGGTTGGGATGAAGACGAATTTTTTGAAAAGCTAAAGAGAAAAGCAGAATATAAAGATGATAGAAAGAGGTTTTTGGAGGATTTCAATGGCTGTCACTTATAGTGGCAGCCATATCACATATAACTTTTAAATATAGTTGAAATATATAACAACAATTTATAAAATAGAATAAAAGGGGTGAAATAAATGGGCGTTGCAGTTAATATAAATAAAATATATACATACAAAGATTATCTAGAACTTGAAGATGTATCAATGGAAGTTATAGAAGGTATCCCATATCTTATGAGTCCTTCACCAACAGTTGAACATCAAAGAATTTTAAGGAAATTACTTTTGACATTTAGTAATTACTTTAAAGAAAGCGATTGTGAGATATTTAGTGCACCTTTAGATGTTGTATTAATTAATGAAAATGAAGAAGTTTTAGATTCAAAAAATATAGTACAGCCTGATATTTTTATAGTTTGTGATAAAAATAAAATAGCTGATAAAAATATAATTGGAGCCCCAGATTTAATAGTTGAGATAGTATCTACAGGAAGCCAATCATTAGATTATGTAAAGAAACTTAATTTATATGAAAAATATAAAGTTAAGGAATATATAATAGTAAATCCAATCAATAAAACAATTTTACAGTATATATTTGAAGATAATTGTTATAGTTCTCCAAAAATATATAATCAAAATAGTGTGGCTCAGATTAATCTATTTAAGGATTTAGAAATAGATTTTACAAATATATTCTAGCTATGTATTGAAGAAGAAAATAAAATTTGTTAAAATTAGAGTAGCCACGAAGGCAAGTTATTATTTTAGAATTTTTTAATTGCTATATTGTTACCACGAGGGTAGCGTTTTTTAACGCTACCCTTTTTGCGTGGCAGCCATATCACATATAACATATTAAATTAAAAGGAGGGTTATTATGCATATACCAGAGAATTATTTAAGTCCATCTACATGTACAGCATTTTATTTAGCAATCATACCTATGATTAAAAGAGCAATCACAAAAGTTAAAGAGGAAGTTGACAGAAGAAAAATGTCTCTTTTAGGAGTTGCGGCTGCATATTCCTTTTTAATAATGATGTTTAATGTTCCATTACTTGGAGGGACAACAGGTCATGCAGTTGGAGCTGTTATAATAGCAATACTTCTTGGACCATATGCTGCTTTTATATCAGTTGCTGTGGCACTAACAATACAAGCTCTATTCTTTGGAGATGGTGGAATACTATCTTTAAGTGCAAATATATTCAACATGGCTTTTGTTATGTCCTTTAGCGGATATTATATTTACAAAAAACTAAAGGATAAACATGAAAACTTAGCAGTTTTTCTAGGTTCATATATTGGTTTAAATATAGCAGCATTACTTACAGCCATAGAATTTGGAATTCAGCCATATCTTTTTAAAGCAGCAGATGGAACACCACTATATTGTCCATATGGTTTAAATGTAGCAATACCTGCAATGATGATTTCACATATTTTAGTTGCAGGAGTTATAGAAGGCGTTGTATCATTACTTATATATAAAGCTGCTAAACAAACAGACTTAGTAAAAATCTATGAAAATGATGAAAATACAAATTCAACAAAAAAAGTATATTTATTTATAGCAGCATTAATAGCATTGTCTCCACTTGGACT
>JAOAFH010000081.1 GCA_026416355.1 Clostridiales bacterium
AGATGTGTATAAGAGACAGTTATAAGAACTCTTCCACAAGGCTATGACACAGTATTAAACGAAGAAGCAACTAATATTTCACAGGGACAAAAGCAGCTACTTACAATCGCTCGTGCAATACTTGCAGATCCAAAGATATTAATTCTTGATGAGGCTACAAGTAGTGTTGATACAAGAACAGAAGTATTAATCCAAAAGGCAATGGCAAACTTAATGAAGGGTAGAACAAGCTTTGTAATTGCCCACAGACTTTCAACAATAAGAGATGCAGAAAAGATAATAGTAATGAATAAAGGAAGTATAATAGAAATGGGTAACCACAAGGAGTTACTTGAAAAGGGTGGCTTCTATGCAGACCTATACAACAGCCAATTTGCAAACTAAAAGTGCCATATAGGTGAATTGGAAGTGTGGAATTTAATACCATAATCAATAACTGGCAGCTCATATCAAATGTTAAATGTGATATGGCTGCCAGTTGACTTTTTGTTTGAGTTGTGGTAGACTCGTAGAAATATTATTTTAGCCATGGCTCAAAAACAAAATTGAATATTATGTTATCAATCGAATATCATATTTCGTTATGTAACGAACAATAAAAACATAAAAGTATAATTAACTTATTTTATAGCGAATAATTAAGTAAAAATATAAAAAATATTATTGACTGTTCCGAATAATGATGTTAATATAATAGTGTAAAGTTAATAAGTCACTCATATAATCCCGATAATATGGTTTGGGAGTCTCTACCGGAGAACCGTAAATTCTCCGACTATGGGTGAGTCGGGCATTGCTTTTTGTAATTCACCCAGACTTGCTCATAGTAGGTCTGGGTGAATTTTTTTAAGGGAGGTTTTGTTAATGGATATAACACAAAGAAGAGAAGAGAACATATCATTACTTGAAAGACTTTTTAAGCTTTCAGAGAACAACACAACAGTTAAAACAGAAATCATAGCAGGTATTACTACTTTTATTACAATGGCTTACATCATTTTTGTTAATCCAAGCATACTTAAACTTGCTGGTATGAATAGCCAAAATGCACTTGGTGATGCAGCAGTTAAACTTAATGCAATAAACGACCCAGTTGTTGCTTCAGTATTTGCTGCAACATGTATATCAGCAGCAATTGGTACATTCATAATGGCACTTTATGCAAATGTTCCTTTTGCACAAGCACCAGGTATGGGGCTTAATGCGTTCTTTACTTTCAGTGTATGTTTAACATTAGGATATACTTGGCAACAAGCTCTAGCAGCGGTTTGTATTTCAGGTCTTCTATTTATAGTAATTACAGTAACTTCAATAAGAGAAAAAATAGTTGATGCACTTCCACAAAATTTAAAGCTTGCAATTTCAGGTGGTATCGGTTTATTTATAGCTCTAATTGGTCTAAAGAGCGGTAGCATTGTTGTTGATAACCCAGCAACTTTAGTAGGTTTTGGAAGCTTTACAGATAAACATGCTCTACTTACTTTAATAGGTATTACTATAACAGGAATATTAATGTCAAAGAACATAAAAGGTTCAATATTAATCGGAATTATACTTACAACAATAATAGGTATTCCTATGGGAATCACAAACATAGAAGGAGTTAAGCTAATTTCAGCTCCTCCATCAGTTGCTCCAACATTTATGAAAATGGATTTTAAGGGACTTCTAGGACTAGGCCAAGCTGGTATAGTTGGTGCAATAAGCAGTGTAGTTATGGTTGTTATTTCATTCAGCTTAGTTGATATGTTTGATACAATTGGAACTTTAGTTGGAACTGCACATAAGGCAAACTTACTTGACGAAAATGGAAAAATGAAAAATATGAATAAAGCACTTCTTGCAGATGCTATTGCAACTACATGTGGTGCTATGCTTGGAACAAGTACAGTTACAACATATGTTGAATCAACTGCAGGTATTTCAGAAGGCGGTAGAACAGGACTTACAGCATTTACAACAGGTGTAATGTTCTTACTTGCAATGTTCTTTACAGGACTAGTTGGAATAGTTCCAGCAGAAGCTACAGCTCCAGCACTAGTTATAGTTGGTGTTCTAATGATGGGTGCTGTAACAAAGATAAACTTTGATGATTTTACAGAAGCGCTTCCAGCCTTCTTTACAATAGCAGTTATGCCATTTAGCTACAGCATTGCAAATGGTATAGCAGCAGGTGTAATATTCTATCCAATAGTTAAATTAGTTACAGGCAAGTCAAAAGATATACATCCTATCATTTATGTATTAGCAGTTCTATTCATAATAAGATTTGCACTTCTACCTCACTAATTTTAAAGGTCCAGAGCAAAATGCTCTGGACTTAAATTTCAAACAAAGGGGTGTTAATATGGAAAAGTTAAATATGCTCTACGAAGGAAAAGCAAAAAAGGTTTATGAGACACACGAAAGTGACAAATATGTTGTTTACTACAAGGATGATGCAACAGCATTTAATGGACTTAAAAAGGATGTAATTTTAGACAAAGGCATACTTAACAACAGCATTTCTTCAATAATTTTTGAAAAACTAAGTGAAAACGGCATTAAAACGCACTTCATAGAAAAGCTATCAGATAGAGAACAGCTTGTCAAAAAGGTAGAAATAGTTCCCCTAGAAGTTATTGTTAGAAACTATGCAGCAGGTAGCATAGTGAAAAGATTAGGCTTAAAAGAAGGAAAAAAATTTGAAAATCCTATCTTAGAAATTTCATATAAAAACGATTCTTTAGGAGACCCACTTATAAACGATTATCACGCTTATGCTTTAAATCTAGTCACAAAGGAAGAACTTTCACAAATATATGATATGGCTTTAAAAATAAATAGTGTTTTAACTAGCATGTTTAGTGAACTTGGAATTATTCTAGTTGATTTTAAACTAGAATTTGGAAGATGTGAAGGTGAGATAATTCTTGCAGATGAGATTTCACCAGATACATGCAGGTTATGGGATGAAAATACTAAGTATAAATACGACAAAGATAGATTTAGACAGAATTTAGGTAATGTAATTGAAGGATATAAAGAGATATTAAAGAGATTGGAGGAATTAAAATGATTAAGGCATATATAGATGTTACATTAAAAAAGAGTATATTAGATCCACAAGGAACAGCAGTAAAAAAGGGACTTGAAAAGCTTGGACTTTATTCAGAGGATGTAAGAATAGGTAAGCATATTGAGGTAGTTTTAAATGAGAATAATGTTGATGCTGCACGTGAAAAGATAGATGAGATGTGTAGAAAGCTTCTAGTTAATCAAGAGGTGGAAATCTATACTGTAAGGTTTGAGGTGATATAATGAAGGCGGGAGTAATTGTTTTTCCAGGTTCAAACTGTGACATTGACGCCTTCAAAGTACTAAACAATTTAGGTGTTGATGTTAAATATATATGGCACGACGATAAAATAGATAATGTTGATTTAATTTTACTTCCAGGTGGATTTTCATATGGAGATTATTTAAGATGTGGCGCTATTGCTAGATTTGCAAAGGCACTTGAGAATATAAATGAAGAAATAGAAAAGGGAAAACTAGTTTTAGGAATATGTAATGGATTTCAAATATTAACAGAACTTAAGGCACTTAAGGGAGCACTTCTTAGAAACAAAAATCTAAATTTCATTTGTAGCGATTGTAATTTAATAGTTGAAAACACAAATACACCTTTCACAAACCAATTCACAAAAGGAGAAATCGTAAATTTCCCAATAGCTCATGGAGAAGGCAATTATTATATAGATGATGAAGGTCTAAAGGAGCTTATAGCAAACAATCAAATAGTATTTAGGTACAAAAACAATCCAAATGGTTCAGTAAACGATATAGCAGGAATTACAAATAAAAGAGGAAATGTACTTGGAATGATGCCACACCCAGAGAGAGCAGCAGATATTTTATTAGGCTGTGAAGATGGACTTAAACTATTTAAATCAATCCTTTCATATTTCAAGGAGGCATAAAATGAAAACCATTGGAATAGTAGGTGGGGGACAGCTTGGAAGGATGCTTTCATTTGAGGCAAAAAGAATGGGCTTTAATGTAGTAATTCTAGACCCAACACCTAATTCTCCAGCAGGTCAAGTATCGGATAAACAGATAGTTGCAAAGTTTGATGACCTAGATAAGATAGATGATTTTATAGAGTTATGTGATGTTATAACATATGAGTTTGAACATATATCAGTTGAATTTTTAAGGGAGATAGAAAAAAGAGGCAAAGAGGTTATTCCTTCATCTAAAACCCTTTATATAATACAGAACAAGCTAAGACAAAAGATGTTTTTAAAAGAACATGGATTTAAAGTTCCAAAGATATATACAAAGGAAGAAGTAAATAGCATAGAAAAGTTTCCTTGTATGCTAAAGTTCTCTAAAGGAGGCTATGATGGCAAAGGAAACATACTTATTAAAAATAGAAATGAGCTAGATGATATTTTAACTAAAACAAATCAAGAATTCTTCATAGAAGAACTAATTGAGTTTGAAAAGGAAATTTCAATTCTTGTGGCAAGAAACAGAAAAGGAGAGGTTAGCTTCTATAGACCTGTTGAAAATGTGCATAAAAATAGCATTCTTGATTTAACAATTGCACCAGCTAGGATTGAAAAAGAAGTAGAAAACAAAATTTATGATGTTGCAAATAGGTTTATTGAGGTTATAGATGACTATGGGATATATTGTATAGAGATGTTCATAGACAAACAAAACAATGTATATATAAACGAAATAGCACCTCGTCCACATAATTCAGGCCACTATACAATAGAAGCTTGTATTACAAGTCAGTTTGAACAACATACAAGAAGCATATTAAATCTTCCGCTTGGAAGCACAAAACAAATTAAAGTAGCAGTTATGAAAAATATTCTAGGAAAAGTGGATATAGATGGTGATTACAGCGTTGAAAAAATAGATGAGCTCTTTAAAATCGAAGGGCTGTATTTGCATCTATATGGAAAAAGTCAAGTAAGAAAAGGACGAAAGATGGGACACATAACATATCTTTGTGATGACATAAATGAAGGAATAAAAAGGCTATCTAGTATAGAAGTTGATTTTAGATAAATGTTAGTCTAAGGGCTAGCATTAAAGGAGGATGTTAATATGCCATCTGTTGCAATTATCATGGGAAGCATTTCAGATTATGAAACCATGAAAAATGCAGAAAAAATATTAAATGAATTTGAAGTTGACTATGAGATAGATGTTGTTTCAGCCCATAGAACACCAGATAAGATGTATGAATTTGCAAAGGGCGCAAGGGATAGAGGCATAAAAGTTATTATTGCAGGGGCAGGGGGAGCTGCACATCTACCTGGGATGGTGGCATCCCTAACAACCCTTCCTGTTATAGGAGTTCCAGTTCAATCAAAACTTCAAGGATTTGATTCACTTTTATCAATAGTTCAAATGCCAAAGGGAATACCTGTTGCAACTGTTGCAGTTGGTGGAGCAGAAAATGCAGCTCTTTTGGCACTTAGAATACTTTCAATTGAAGATGAGAATATAGCAAAAAAGCTTTATGAATATAAAGAAGGATTAGAGGCTGAGGTTTCAAAAATGAGCCAAAAATTAAAGGAGGAAAGACCAAATGAATAGGTATGAAAAGGTTGGTTTAACCCACGATGAATATACAAGAATTGTAGATGGATTAAATAGAGAACCAAATGACCTAGAACTTGCGATGTTTGGAGTTCTATGGTCAGAACATTGTAGCTACAAAAATTCAAGGGCACTACTTAGACTTTTTAACACAAAGGGAGATAGGGTACTTCAAGGACCTGGAGAAAATGCTGGTGCTGTGGATATTGGGGATGATTTAGCAGTTGTATTTAAAATAGAAAGCCACAACCATCCATCAGCATTAGAACCATATCAAGGTGCTGCAACAGGTGTTGGAGGAATATTAAGAGACATATTTACTATGGGGGCAAGACCAATTGCAAATTTAAATTCAATTAGATTTGGGCACTTAAATGAAGAGAAAAACAAAAGGCTACTTAAGGGAGTAGTTAAGGGAATTGGTGATTATGGCAACTCAGTTGGAATTCCAACAGTTGCAGGGGAAACAGTTTTTGATGACTGTTATAGCGATAATCCACTTGTTAATGCCATGAGTGTTGGATTAATTAAAAAGGATAAACTAAAGAGAGC
>JAOAFH010000083.1 GCA_026416355.1 Clostridiales bacterium
AGAAAATCTTGAGGAAATTACATTTTTGATGGACATTAAAACAAAATCTGTAATTTATGCTAGTACATCAGCAGAAAGATTAACAGGAATCAGTGTTGAAAAATTTTATTCTAACCATTACATTTGGACACAATGTATATTAGAAGAAGATAAAAGTAGAGTTATCAAAGGTTTGATGATGGAAAACCTCCTAAATCACTTTAGTAGGTTTCCTTCATATGTTGATGACTTTAGGATAATAGATTGTGAAGGAAAATTAAAATGGGTTAGAATAAAATGTATGCCAATTAGAGATGAAAATAATATACCTCAAAGATTGGTAGGTATAATTCAAGATACAACAAATGAAAAACAAGATAAAATTGAAATAATGAGGGCTAAAAATAAAGCTGAAAAGCTTGCTATGTTTGATTATTTAACTCGTACATATAATAGACGTGCATTTTTCTTAAGGGCAAGAGAGGAATATTCAAGGGCAAAAAGACAAAATAAACCAGTTGCTGTGATTTTAACTGATTTAGATAAGTTTAAACAGGTTAACGATACATATGGACATGATGTTGGAGACTTGGTATTAAAGAATTTTTCAAGAATAATTAAAAATTCAATTAGAAAATATGATGTTGTAGCACGTTTTGGTGGAGAAGAATTTGTAATACTTTTAAGTGGAGTTGATATGCAAAGTGCATACAAAAAGGCAGAGCAATTAAGGCGCCAAATTGAAACAACAGCTGTTTATACTAAAAAATTAGATAATCATATTAGATATACTGCAAGCTTTGGTGTAGCTGCCATTAATGAAGTAGGCAAATATTCATTAGAGGAATTAATATCAAAGGCTGATATGGCACTATATAAAGCAAAAAACAATGGTAGAAATAGGGTAGAGTTTGTATAAAAAATTTAGATTGCAAGACCGTAATCACACTATTGGTTACGGTTGTTATTTTTTTATACTGATATTGTAAAACTAATAAAATTTTATAATTAATTTATAAATAAATATTCATTTTTTGCAAAAATATGATAAAATATAAGTGACATAAACTTTCCCCCCCTATGCAGCCCCTTTAAATTATTTGCATAGGGGGTTTTTTTTATTAAATAAAATTTCTGAAAAGTATTGACAATTATACTGGTTGGGTTAATAATATAATTAGAAAGCCTTTTCTATTGTGTTTAAAGGGGGATTAAAATGGAAAATTTGAGTATTGATTTAAGAAGGGAGTATCTGCTTGAGGGTAACAATGAAGGATGCCTCGTTATTCACGGTTTTACAGGAACACCGGCAGAGCTTAGGCTATTGGGAGAAAAAGTGCATGAGATGGGATATACTGTTTACGGTGTTAGATTAAAGGGACATGGAACTACAGTTGAAGAAATGGAGCAATGCACCTATAGGGATTGGATAGACTCAGTTGTAGATGGGTACAATCTATTAAAACAAAGATGTGAAAAAGTACATGTGATAGGGCATTCAATGGGTTCACTTTTAGCACTTTACATGGCAGAAAACTTTGAAGTAGAAAGTGTTGCAGCTCTAGCTCCACCACTTTTTAATAAAAATAAAGCTGCAAATTTTGCTTTTATAATTAAATATTTTATGAAATATAGTGAATGGGAGCCAAGGGAAAGGCCAGAGGAGGAAATGAAATATCTTCTAGGATATAACAAGGTTCCAATAAAGTCTGTACATGAATTTAATAAATTAAACTCATTGGTTAAAAAGAATTTGAATAAAATTGATAAGCCATTGCTAATTGTTTATTCAACCAATGATGAAACGGTAGATGCAAAGAGTGCAGACTATCTAAATAATAATGTAAAAAGTAAGGACAAAAAAGTGTGCAAATTACAAAAATCAGGGCACAATATAACAGTTGAATGCGAAAGAGAAGATTGTTTTAAGGCAGTTTTAGAGTTTTTAGAGGGATTAAAAAAGAAATAGGGGGACACAATCATGAATAAAAAATATGTGCCTTATATAATAGGGCTACCAAATTTAGGCGTTGGTCTTTTATGGGCAATGAATATGTCAGTAATTCCTTTATTTATAACTAAATTAAATGTTTCTAACTCAAAACAAGGGCTTTTAATTTCTATGGGGGCATTTACAGGAATTTTTGTTCAGTATTTAGCAGGTCTTTTAAGTGATAGAAGTAATCTTAAGATGGGAAAAAGAAAGCCTTTTATGATAATAGGTTCAATAATATCAGCATTGTTTTTAATGCTTCTTCCATTTGCAAATTCATATTTATCAGCATTTATGTTTGCATTTTTATTCTATTTCTTTTTAAATTTCTATCAAGGACCTTATTATTCTTTAATACCTGAGGCAGTAGATGAGAATCAAATAGGCCTTGCAAATGGTTTTTCGAGAGTTGTAAGCGTACTTGGAAGTGCACTAATATTTATGTTAGGACCAAAACTATGGGAAGTAAATAATAAATATCCATTTTTCCTAGGGGCAATTTTAGGACTTGTTACTGTTATAATAACTGTATTTTTAGTTAAAGAAGATACATCAAAATATGAAAAGCCTAAAAAAGTAACATTTGATTTTATAAAGTTTCCATCGGTTGTAAAACTATATTTGTCAGTGTTTATGGTTTATATGTCATTTGGATTTATAACTCCATTCTTTGTAAAGTATTGTACTACTAGCTTAAATATATCAAATGTAGATGCCAACAATGCACTTTTAATTTTAACCTTGATGGGAGCACTATTTGCAGTTCCAATAGGTAAGATGGCAGATAAAATAGAAAAAAGAAAGGTACTTTTACTTGGGGTAGTTTTATTTGCTGTATCTTTAGGTGTTGGAGCATTTATTACATCAAAATTTGGATTATTTATAATGATGGCTATAATAGGAATAGGTTTCATTGCAATACAAATAACAACATATTCAATACTTGCTGAAATAGTTCCACCAGAAAGATTAGGTGAGTTTATGGGAATGATGAATTTGTTTATTTCTCTTCCTCAATTTTTAGCAAATAATATAATGGGAAAATTATTAGATGTATTTGGATATGGAGTTTACTTCCCAACAGCGTGTGGGGCTATGATAATAGCAGGACTTATAGTTATGACATCAAGATTTGAAAAATACACAGGTAAGATTAAAAATATTTCCTCCTCTTTATAAAAACTAAAATAGATGGACTACTATAAAAGTGGTCCATCTATTTTAGTTCTATGACTTTTTTACCATTAACCCACTTTACATCAACTTTGTTGTTTTTAACTAGGTTATCTATTATACTATCAACCATTTTTTTAGAATCAATTACTTTTACTTTTCGTCTGCTCCAAAATACGCCAGCTGTAACATTTGAAATTTGATTTTCTAATTCATTTAAAGTAGCAGATTTGTTTTTAGATAGATATTTTAATATTATATCTCTACATTTTATAAAAAGAGTTTTTGTCAATTCCTTTGGAAGAAATGTTTCTTTAGCTTGTCCATAAATAAATAAAATCATGGTAATAATTGTAATTGCTAATACATAAATAACATACTTCATTTTATTAATTCCTCCTTAAAGATTGGAGTTTTGTACTAAAGCGCCATTTGGCAATTAAAGCATAATCTTTAATTGCCAATGGCGCTAAATTAATTATTATACATTTTTATTGATGTTTACATTAGTATCAGTTTTTTCTTTTTTAAATACTATATAAGCAAGGCTAAGTGTTAAGATAATGAATATAACTAAAGCACCAAAGTTGCCAAAAGGTGAAGTTTCAAATCCAAAGTCAATTCCTTTATATGCAAAGAATGCAAGTATAACACCCATCAATCCTTCACCAGCTATTAAACCAGATGAATAAAGTATTCCCTTTTCAACCTTTTCTTTTCTTTCTTCTTCATTTTTAAACTTTTTATCAACTATACCTCTAACAATACCTCCAACCATTATAGGTGTTGAAAGGTGTAGTGGTAGGTATAAACCTATTGCAACAGGAAGAGCAGGGATTTTAAATAACTCAAGTGTTAGTGAAACAAATACACCCATAAATACAAGATTCCAAGGAAGATTTCCATCCATTATACCTTCAATAACAAGCTTCATTAATGTTGCTTGTGGTGCACCTAATTCTTTTGAACCAAATGTATATGCATTGTTTAGCATTATTAAAACAGAGCCAATAACAACTGCAGCGGCTAAAACACCTATAAGTTCACCAACTTGTTGTTTCCATGGAGTAGCACCAACTAAATAACCAGTCTTTAAGTCTTGTGATGTATCCCCTGCAATTGCAGCAGCCGTACAAACAACAGCACCAATTACTAATGCAGCAATCATACCATCTTTTCCGTTATAACCTGCTGCCTTTAATATAACAGTAGTGATAAGAAGTGTAGCTATTGTCATACCAGAAACTGGGTTTGATGAACTACCAACAAGACCAACTATTCTAGATGAAACTGTTACAAAGAAGAAACCAAATATAGCAATCAATATAGCACCAAGTAATTTAACTGGAACTTGTGGTAAAATTGCCATTAAAATTACTAAAACTACTACACCAGCAATAACTAATTTTGGATTCAAATCAGCATCTATTCTTTGTATTGTACCAGAAGCCTTATTTCCATACCCCTTCATAGCTTCCTTAAATGAATTAACTATTGTTGGTATTGCTTTAATTAAACTTATTATACCGCCTGTTGCAACGGCACCAGCACCTATATATCTTATATAGTTTTTCCAAATACCCCAAACTCCAAGTTCAACAATTGGTTTTGAAGCAGGGAATATTGCTTGTGGAATAAATTCGCCAAAGAATGTAATAGCAGGGATTAAAACAAGCCAACCTAAAATTGCACCACCTAGCATATATGCAGAAATTTCAGGACCAACAATAAATCCTACACCAAGAAGAGCAGGAAGAACGTCCATGCCTACAACAGCACCCTTAAACTTAGGAAGTTCCCATTCAATTTCTGTTGGGAATAATCTAAATCCATCACCTGCTAGTTTATAAACTAAACCTACTAAAGAGCCTACTAAAACGTGAATAGCACCTGTACCGCCTTCTTCTCCTGCAACTAATACTTCTGCACAAGCAACTCCTTCTGGATATGGCAATTTACCATGTTCTTGAACAATTAAGTATCTTCTAATTGGAATCATGAAAAAAACACCCAGAGCACCACCAACAAAAGTTAAAATACCCATTGTAAGTATACTAGGATTTTCTCCCCATAAAAATAATGCTGGGAGTGTAAATATTGCACCTGCTGCTAGTGATTCACCTGCTGAGGCAATAGTTTGAACCATGTTGTTTTCAAGAATAGATTTACGTCTTAAAAGAACTCTAACGATTGCCATTGACATAACACCTGCAGGAATAGATGCCGAAACTGTCATACCAACCCTAAGGCCAAGATATGCGTTTGCAACACCAAATAAAATAGATAGAAGTACACCAAGAACGATAGATAATACCGTAAATTCAGGCATTTTCTTTTCTGATGGAACATAAGGAACATATTTTTGTCCTTCCTTTAAACCATATGCTCCGTCAGGAAGCCCTTTTTTTGACATACAAACCCCTCCCTTTATATGAAATTTTAATTTATATTTTAATTTTATTTCTACAATTTTAAAAAAATTCCTGCCTATATAACTATTAAATTATATTAATTGTATTTTAGGGAAAAATGTAGAAAAGTCTCCAGGTTAATAAAATATATTTAACTTGGAGACTTTTGAGATGTATTAAAATACAAATTAATTTTTAGGTGATATAGTGATTTTAACTGGCCTTATATCCAGTCTAACATTGGTAATAGAATATGAATCTTTGTTTCCATCTAAATATGCCCAGTAGCCTTGAGACTTATCTGTTTTTGAGAATGTTAACTCAAATCCATTTCCATTTGCATCAAATGAATAGCTTTTAACTTCATCTACTGAGTAATTATCCATTAAATCAAATGAAAGTAAATTTTTAAGTGAAGCATTAGGACTAAGAACACCAGAGTTTATTATTGGTCCTTCAACCTCATAGTATTCATAACCGCAAGTAGTTTCTTTTTGAGTATTTATCATAAATGCTTTTGTTGATATATTAAATCTATCACATTTTTCAATGTAGCTTATGTCGATATTACTAATAGAACCATTTTCAGATTTTGTTGAGGATGTAGTGTCAATTACAACAACCCCACCTTCACCAATAGCTTCTATTTCATTTTTCCCTGAGTAGTAAACAAGAGCAGTATTTTCATCAACTCCAAATCCAAGATTAAACTTATCATTATTAGCAAGTGTAGTAACTATAAGTCTTCCAAGTCTAGCTTTTCTATCAAAATGCTGGTCAATAATTCCTTGATTAAAGAAACCAATTCCACGTGTAGCATAAACAGGACCTTGTTCTTGATCATTGTAGTTATCATATTTATCAGTAAATCCATTAATTAATGCTCCCATGCTGTTTCCACCTGCAATCATAGGGTTACTCATTATAGCTGCGCCAGCACTAGTTCCACCAATAACTCCACCATTTTTAAATACAGACCATATAGCATCTAAAGATATAGTATTTGAGCCATCTTGGTTATATAAAACACCAGTTATTCTAGTTTGGTCACCACCAACAAACCATATACCTGTACATTTTTTTATCATTTCAGCAACTTCTTGTTTATTAGCATTTTTTGCCCAAGTAGATTCGTCAACATCCTTTGTTGTTTTATCATCTTTTACAGCAATAGGAATTATATATATGTTCTTTTCTTTAACACCATATTTCACTAAATCATTTTTAAAATCATTGCTGTATTTAACTGGTTTTGTACTTGCTGCTCCTATGATACCGATAACAGCCTTTTTACCACCTGCAAGCTCAATGAATTTTCTGTAAATATCACCATTGCTTGATTCAAGAGCGCCTCCAACGATAACTAGAGATCCACTGCTACTTATTTTTTTATCTACTTTTGAAAGCCCTAAGTTTGTAAATGAAAAAGCCATAATAATTAAAGCAGCTAATAAAATTAATCTTTTTTTCATGATAAATCCCCCTCTAAATTTTTAAACATTTAAGTGCAATTATTATGCCAAAAGTGATAGAGTTTTTTTAGTTTGATATGATAAAAATGGTTATATTGGGTTCAAAATGGTCAATTAATTTGATTGTTATATTTGTTTTGTTGGTTTAAAATAGTTATGGGGGTGAGTGTAGATGATAAGAAGATTTATAAGTTACTATAAACCACATTTATTTCTATTTATTGTGGACATGATTTGTGCTGTGCTTATTGCAGCAACAGACCTTATTTATCCAATGATAACTAGAAGACTTATAAATAATATAATACCTTCAAAAAACATTTCTTTAATTTTTTATATAGGAATAATATTATTTATACTTTATATTATAAGAATGGGACTTGAATATGTTGTTGGCTACTATGGACATGTACTAGGTGTTAGGATGGAATATGACATGAGAAGGGATATGTTTTCACATATACAAACACTTCCTGTTAGCTATTTTGACAATACAAAAACAGGGCAAATAATGTCTAGGATAGTTAATGACTTAAATGAAATCTCAGAACTTGCACATCATGGACCTGAGGATATATTTATATCTACACTAATGATTTTAGGTTCATTTATTTTGCTTTTAAATATTAATGTAAAACTAACTTTAATAGTATTTACAGTTATTCCTTTTATGATTTATTTTACAATAGTGTATAATTCAAAAATGAGAAAAAACTTTAGACAAATTAGAGAAAGTTTAGCTGATGTAAATAGCAGACTTGAAGATTCATTATCAGGTATTAGGGTTGTAAAATCATTTACAAATGAAGAATATGAAATTGATAAATTTGATGATGGGAATAATCAGTTTAAATACCTTAGAACTAAATCGGTAAAATATATAGGAATTCTCCATGGGGGAATAAACTTTTTTTCAAATATATCAACCCTTTTGGCATTAATTGCAGGTGGATATTTTGTTGCAAATGGTGAAATACGGGTTGGAGATTTAGTTGCATATTTAATTTATATAAGTCAGTTTTTACAACCAGTAAAAAGACTAGCACAATTTGTTGAACAGTATCAAAGAGGAATGGCAGGTTTTAAAAGGTTTTATGAAGTAATGAATATAAAACCTGATATATTTGATAAAGAAGATTCAATAGAAATAGAAAGTGTCCATGGTAAAATAGAATTTAAGGATGTATCCTTTAGCTATAATGATAAAGCAAGTGTTTTAGAGAACATAAATCTAAAGGTTAATCCAGGTGAGAGCATAGCAATAGTTGGTCCATCTGGTGTTGGTAAAACAACATTGTGTAACTTAATACCAAGGTTTTATGATGTAGATAGTGGAAATATATATATAGATGATGTTGATATAAAGGATATAAAAATAAAATCCCTTAGAAAAAACATAGGAATAGTGCAGCAGGATGTGTTTTTATTTGCAGGAACAATTCGTGAAAATATTGCATATGGTAAGCTTGATGCAACTGAAGATGAGATAATTAGAGCAGCTAAGGCTGCAAATGCCCATGATTTTATTATGGAGTTAGAGGATGGATATGATACATATATAGGGGAGAGGGGAGTAAAATTATCAGGAGGACAAAAGCAAAGGATATCAATTGCTAGAATGTTTCTTAAAAATCCTCCAATACTTATTTTAGATGAGGCAACGTCTTCCCTTGATAATCAAAGTGAAGCTATAATTCAAAAATCTATAGAAGAACTATCAAAAAACAGAACAACATTCATAATAGCCCACAGACTTGCAACTGTAAAAAGTGCAAAGAGAATAATTGTTTTAACTGAAAATGGAATTGAAGAAGAGGGAACTCATAGGGAGCTTATGGAAAAGAAGGGAACATATTATGAGTTGTATAAAACTCAATTTGAGTAAAAATATTACTTACAACTGTGCGAACTGTTTTAATATATGGGGCTGTCGCACAAGTTTTTGATAACTTTTCAAACTATAATCTGTCAATAAATTAGAGCCATTAAACAATTAAAGAAGTATATTGATATAAACAATAGAAACTCTTAGATTTTTG
>JAOAFH010000088.1 GCA_026416355.1 Clostridiales bacterium
GGTATATAATTATTTTTTATGAAAATATCTATTTCTTGTTCACTAAATCCACCTTCAGGGCCAATTATTATAGCAACGCTTTTTACATCATTAATTTCTTTTAAAGTTTTCTTAAATCCTTTGTTTTTCTCCTTTTCATAAGGCACAAATACAACATCAAATTCATTTAACTTATTGATAGCTTCCTCAAAGTCTAATACATCATTTACACGTGGAACAATACCTCTGTTTGATTGTTTTGCTGCTTCATATGATATCCTATTCCATCTGTCTAACTTGTTTTTCAAATCTCTTCCTTCAGTTTTTACAACTACTCTCTCTGTTAAAATAGGTTGAAATTCTTTAATACCTATTTCAACACCCTTTTGAATAATTAATTCCATCTTTTGTGCTTTTGGTAATCCCTGAAATAATGTTATATTTAAATTTGATTCATTATTGTTAATAAAATGTTCTATTATTTCACACTTTATTTGTTTTTTATTAATTTCCTGTATTAAACAAATGTATTCATTTTTTTCTCCATCGCATATTTGGATTTTATCTCCTGTTTTTAGTCTTAAAACTTTTGTTGCGTGTTGATAATCTTCGCCTTCAATAAAAATGTTATCATTTATGATATTATCAGTTTTTACAAAAAACTTATGCATTTTATCCTCCTTTTCTAATTATTTTGCAACTATTGCTACCCATTCACCTTTTTCTTTAACTTCAACAATTTCAAAATTATTTTCTTTTAGTATATTTACTATTTCATCTTTTCTATCTTTTATTATACCTGAAGATATAAATACTCCATTTTCCATAATGTAGTTTTTAATAAAAGTTGATAGATAAGCAACTACATCTGCAATTATATTGGCTACAATTAGGTTTGCTTTCCCTTCAACTACATCAACTAAATTTCCATGTATAATATGTACATTATCTACATTATTATATTCAACATTTAATCTTGCTGCATCAACTGCAACTTCGTCTAAATCTACACCAATGACTTCTGCTGCTCCTAACTTTGAAGCAACAATTGATAAAATACCTGAACCTGTACCAATATCAAATACTCTATCTTTTTCAGATATGTATTTTTCAATTAGTTCTATACACATACTTGTTGTTTCATGCGTACCTGTTCCAAATGCCATTCCTGGGTCTAATTCAACTATTACTTCATCTGATTTTGGTGTATATTCTTCCCATTTAGGTTTTATAACAACTTTGTTGCCTACTTTAGTTGTTTTATAATATTTTTTCCATGCTGTTGCCCAGTCTTCTTCATTTACTTTATTTAAGATTATTTCTCCTTTTCCAATATTGATTCCTAATTCTCTTAATTCATCTAACTTTCGATTTATTTCATTTTTTATAACTTCTAGATCATCATCTTTACTAAAATAAGCTTTAACTATTGCTGCATCCTTTCCATATTCAAAAATATTAAAATCTGCGTAGTCCCATGTAAACGGTCCAGATGGTCTATCTAAAATATCTTTAGGATCTTCTATGGCAACTCCTTTTACATCATAACAATAAAATATTCCTGTTACAGGTTCTACTCCCTCACTTGTTGTTATTACTTTAATTTCTATCCATTCTCCATTCATAAAATTAAATCCTCCTTGTTATAAAATATTCTACAAATATTTATATTTACCGATATATTATAACATATACACTTAAATAGACAATAAACATAAAAGGGCTATCTCAAATAAAATTCTATTTGCTGAGATACCCCTTAATTTATTTTAGCTATTAAAAATATCCTTTACTTTATCTGTAAATGTTTTCTTTTTATCTACTTCTTCACCAAATTCATCAGCAAGCTTTCTTAACAAATCTCTTTGTTTTGAATTTAAATTCTTTGGAATCTCTACTTTAACAGTGGCATATAGATCTCCTCGACCAGTACCTCTAATTCTAGGAACACCTTTCCCTTTTAACTTAATAATTGTTCCTGGTTGAGTGCCTTCTGATAATGTATGTGGTACTTCTCCTTCTAAAGTTGGTACTTTTATTTCCCCACCTAAAGTTGCCTTTATGAAAGAAACAGGAACTTCACAGAATAAATCTACACCTCTTCTTTCAAACTTCTGATGTGGTTTTACCCTTAAATTAATATATAAATCTCCTGGCATACCACCTCTTATACCTGGTTCTCCTTGACCTCTTAATGGTATTGTATTTCCATTGTCAACACCAGCTGGGATGTTTATAGAAATAACCTTTTTCTTTTTTACCCTACCTTTGCCACCACAATTTGTACATGGTGTTTCAATAACCTTTCCTTCACCATGGCATTTATCACAAGTTGTTACACTAACAAAGCTACCAAATGGAGTATTTCGCTGCACTTTAACTTGTCCTGTTCCATGACATTTATCGCAAGTTTTTGCACTTGTACCTGGCTTTGCTCCAGTTCCATTACAAACTTCACAATCTTCATTTCGATATATCTCGATGTCTTTTTTTACTCCAAAAACTGCTTCTTCAAATGTTAACTCTAAGTTGTACTCTAAATCCGCACCTCTTTTAGGACCACTTCTTTCTCTTCTTTGTCCAAACATTCCACCAAATATATCACCTAAATCATCAAATATATCGGAAAAACCTCCAAAGCCACCAAAGTTAGAGAAGTCATATCCACCAAAGCCACCTTGACCATTGAAATCAGTTGTTCCAAATTGATCATATTGAGCTTTTTTTTGTGGATCAGACAAAACTTGATATGCTTCATTTATCTCTTTAAATTTTTCTTCTGCTTCTTTATTTCCTGGATTTCTATCTGGGTGATATTTTAGTGCTAGCTTCCTAAAAGCACTTTTTATTTCATCATCTGTTGCATTTTTTTCTATACCCAATATTTTGTAGTAATCTTTAGCCAAAAAAGTCACCACCCTTCATACATATAAGGAGGGAATACTCCCTCCTTCAAAAATTACTTTTCATCTTTAACATCATAATCTGCATGAACTTCGTTATCATTTGCTGTTCCTGCTGTTTCAGTATTTTGTTGAGCATATTGTTGATATATTCTTGAAGATATTTCATAAAATTTTTGAGTTAGTTCATCAGTTGCTGTCTTTATTGCATTTACATCTGTTCCGTTTAATGCGTCTTTTATCTTTTTAATGTGTTCTTCAATTACGTTCTTTTCTTGTTCACTGATTTTACCTTCAAGTTCTTTTAATGTTTTTTCTGTTTGATATACTACTGAATCAGCATTATTTCTTATTTCAATTTCCTCTTTTCTCTTTTTATCTTCTTCAGCAAATTTTTCTGCCTCTTTTACAGCTCTTTCTATTTCTTCATCAGTTAAATTAGTTGAAGCTGTAATTGTAATATTAGCTTCTTTTCCTGTTCCAAGGTCTTTTGCTGATACATGTACAATACCATTAGCATCAATATCAAATGTAACTTCTATTTGTGGAATTCCTCTTGGAGCTGGTGGAATACCTGATAAATTAAATCTTCCTAATGTTTTATTATCTTTAGCCATTGGTCTTTCACCTTGAAGAACATGAATATCAACTGATGTTTGACCATCTACAGCTGTTGAGAATATTTGGCTCTTTCTTGTTGGTATTGTTGTATTTCTTGGAATTAAAGTAGTAAATACTCCACCAAGAGTTTCTATACCTAATGAAAGTGGTGTTACATCAAGAAGTAATAGATCTTTCACTTCCCCAGTTAGTACACCTGCTTGTATAGCTGCACCAACTGCAACACATTCATCAGGGTTAATTCCCTTTGTTGGTTCTTTTCCTGTAAACTTCTTAACAGCCTCTTGAACTGCTGGTATTCTTGTTGATCCACCAACTAAAACAACCTTATCTATTTGTTCTATTGATAAACCTGCATCTCTTAATGCATTTCTCATTGGTTCAATTGTTGCTTCAACTAAGTCATGAGTTAATTCTTCAAATTTAGCTCTAGTTAATGTTAGATTTAGATGCTTTGGTCCTGTTGCATCTGCTGTAATAAATGGTAAATTAATTTCTGTAGTTAAAGAAGTTGATAATTCAATTTTTGCTTTTTCTGCTGCTTCTTTTAATCTTTGCATTGCCATTTTATCAGTTCTTAAATCTATACCGTTTTCTGCTTTAAATGTATCAACTAAATAATCTATTATCTTTTGGTCAAAGTCATCTCCACCTAAATGAGTGTTTCCGTTTGTTGATTTAACTTCGAATACTCCATCACCAATTTCAAGTATTGAAACGTCAAAAGTACCTCCACCTAAATCGTAAACAAGAATCTTTTGATTTTTATCCATTTTGTCAAGTCCATAAGCAAGTGATGCTGCAGTTGGCTCATTAATTATTCTTAAAACTTCAAGTCCAGCAATTTTTCCTGCATCCTTTGTTGCTTGTCTTTGACTATCATTAAAGTAAGCTGGTACAGTTATAACTGCTTGTGTTACAGGCTCACCTAAATAAGCTTCTGCATCAGCTTTAAGCTTCATTAGAATCATTGCTGAAATTTCTTGTGGTGTATATTCTTTATCATCAATTTTTACCTTATGATCTGTTCCCATATGTCTTTTTATTGATATTATTGTCTTATCAGGATTTGTAATTGCTTGTCTTTTTGCAACTTGACCAACAATTCTTTCTCCATTTGGTTTAAACGCAACTACTGATGGCGTTGTTCTTGCACCTTCAGAATTTGGTATTACAACTGGTTCTCCACCTTCCATAACTGCAACACCAGTGTTAGTTGTACCTAAGTCAATACCTATAACTTTTCCCATTTTTTTCTCCTCCTTCAATTCAATTTGCAACTTTTACCATGCTATATCTGATTATTTTATCTTTATATTTATATCCTTTTATAAACTCTTCAACTATGATATTTTGTTCTAAATTTTCATCTTCTATATGCATAACAGCATTATGAACATTAGGATCAAATTTTTCATTTAAAGCTGGAATTTCTTCAACTCCAATCTTATTTAATGTATCTTTAAACAATTTTACTGTCATCTCTATTCCTTCATATAAAGGAGTTTTCTCATTGGTAGATGCTAGTGCTCTTTCTAAATTATCTAATACTGGTAATAAATTTTTAATTGCTTCTGCAAAACCATCGTCATAAATTGTTTCTTTTTCTTTTTGTGTTCTTTTTCTAAAGTTATCAAACTCTGCCTTTGTTCTTTTTATTAATTCAAGATACTCTTCACATTCTTTAGTCTTTTTTTCAAGCTCGTTTAATATTTCTTGATTATTTTCCTCATTTTCATTAATTATATCTTCATTGACTTCATTAAGTTCATTTTCAATTTCATCAACATTATTTATTGTCTCTTTAATTTCTTCCGTCACAATATCACCTCAATTACAAGTTATTTTCAAATATTTCAGTAAGTATACATGAAATTGATTTCAATACCCCTACAACTTTTGGGTAATCCATTCTTTTAGGTCCAATGATACCAATTGTACCAATATTCTTATCTGCTATATTGTATGTTGCTTTTACAATGCTACAATCCTTTGCTTTATCTAGTTCATTTTCACAACCTATTGACACACATAAATTGTCACTAGACTCTGAAAATATATGTGCTAAAAGTTCTTTATTCTCAATTAAAGAAAGAAAACTTCTTGCTCTATCTTTATCATCATATTCAGGGTAATCAAATATGTTTGTTGTTCCTTCTAAATATATTTCTCCATTATCTTCTTTTAAACTTTCATAAATTACAGATATAACAGCTGAAAAAATTTCACTGTATTCAATCATATAATTTTGAATATCTGAAATAACTGAAAGTCCTATGTCGTTTATTGATAAACCAACTAATTTTTCATTAAGTATATTATTCAATTTTAATATAGTGGAATCAGTAACTTTCTTTGGAGTTTTAATTACAACATTTTTTATTATACCTGTATCTGTTACAACTACTGCTACAACATCTGTATCTGTTACCTTTATTAATTGTAATGATTTAATAAAACTTTTTTTCATTGACGGTGTAAGAACTGCAGAAGTGTATTTAGTTACATCTGATAAAAGCTTAGTTGTTCTTTTTATTATTTTATCAATCTCATTTATTGTTGTTATTTGTAACATATATTTTATTCGTTCTATTTCTTGTGGGGTAGGATATTTTACTTCCATAATTTCATCTACATAATACCTATAACCTTTATCAGATGGCACACGTCCAGCCGATGTATGTGGTTGTTCTAGCAACCCCAAATCTTCCAAATCTGCCATCTCATTTCTTATGGTAGCAGGACTTATATCTGTTAAATACTTTTTTGCAATAGTTCTAGAACCAACTGGTTCTGCTGTTTCTATATAATCATTTATTATTGCATGTAGTATTCTTTTTTTTCTTTCTCCTAAATCCATTAAATCCACCCCTTTTATTATTAGCACTCTAGGAGTGCGAGTGCTAATGTTTACGATTTAAAAATAACACTATTGAAATAATTTGTCAATGTATTCTAATTGTTTATTATTTTCTATTTTAGAAAATTAACAAAAACTAGATTGGATAAATCTCTTCCTTTCTCAGTTAATCTTATGTTTTCTCCTTTTTTTTCAATTAGACCTTCTAATAATAATTTATCTATTTCTTTTTTAAATATATCATTTATATCAATTTTAAACTTGTTTTTAAATTCCAAAACACTAATCCCTTTATTCATTCTTAATCCTAAAATAATATACTCTGAAATATGTGTAGCTTCATCTATCTGTTCAATATTTTCTCTTGCTGTTTTTGTACAATTTATGTTTTTAATATATTCTCTTACATCTGCTGTATTATTAAACCTTTTATTATCAAAATATGAATGCGCACCAGCTCCAACTCCTATATATTCTTCATCTGTCCAATAAATTATATTGTGTTTACACTCATAGCCTTCTTTTGCATAGTTTGAAATTTCATATTGATAGTAACCATATTTATTTAATAATTGATTAATTTTCTTATATATATATCTTTCTTCATCTTCATCTAGTAAATTTAATTTATTTTGGTTGTATAATTCCCAAAATTTTGTTTCTTCTTCAATAATCAAGCTATAACATGAAATATGTTCTGGTTTTAATTCCAAAACAGTTTGAAGCCCATTCATAAATTCTTTAGCACTTTGATTAGGTAAATTATACATAATATCTATATTTATATTTTTAAACCCCAATTGTCTTGCCCAATAATAGTTTTGCAAAAATTCTTCAAAGGTATGTATTCTACCTATGGACTTTAAAATGTTATTATCTATACTTTGTAATCCAATCGACAATCTATTTATTCCAAACTCTTTTAATAATTTCAGTTTTTCTTGCGATAATGTTCCTGGATTACATTCAATTGTAAATTCTTTAGGATAAAAATTTTTTATTGTTAATAATAACTTTTTTAAATTATTTATAGATAAAATGGTGGGAGTACCCCCACCAATAAAAATAGTATCAAATTTAATTTCTTTATATAATTCTATTTCTTGAATCAATGCTTTTATATATTCATCTTGTATTGCATTATCAATTATAGAATTAAAATCGCAGTAATAACATTTACTTTTACAAAATGGTATATGAATATATAGTCCTCTCATTATTCCACCTTCAATACAGCCATAAATGCTTCTTGTGGCACTTCTACAGTACCTATTTGCTTCATTCTCTTTTTTCCTTCTTTTTGTTTTTCAAGAAGTTTCTTTTTACGTGAAATATCCCCACCATAACATTTTGCAAGAACGTCTTTTCTTAAAGCCTTAACTGTTTCTCTAGCTATAACTTTTGAACCTATGGCAGCTTGTATTGGAATTTCAAATAATTGTCTAGGAATTATCTCTTTTAGTTTTTCAGCTATAGCTCTACCCCTTTGATATGCTTTTTCCTTTGGCACAATTTGAGATAAAGCATCTACCACATCACCATTAAGCAATATATCTAATTTTACAAGTTCTGATCTCTTGTAACCAGCTAATTCATAATCTAATGATGCATAACCCTTAGTCCTTGATTTTAATGAATCAAAGAAATCAAAAATTATTTCATTTAGTGGGATTTCATAATGTAACATAACTCTTGTAGTTTCTAAATATTCCATATTCTTAAATGTTCCTCTTTTTTCTTGGCAAAGCTCCATAACCGCACCTACATAATCTGAAGGACAGATAATAGATGCATTAACTATTGGTTCTTCCATATAGCTTATTTCACTTGGACTTGGCATATTTGTTGGGTTAGTTAATTCTATAACTTCTCCATCTGTCTTTGTTATTTTATATATAACACTTGGAGCAGTTGTAACAATATTAATATTATACTCTCTCTCTATTCTTTCCTGTATGATTTCCATATGAAGTAATCCTAAGAAACCACATCTAAAACCAAAACCTAAAGCAATTGATGTTTCTGGTTCAAATGTTAAAGCTGCATCATTTAGTTGCAACTTTTCTAATGCTTCTTTTAAATCATTATAATCTGAGCTATCTGCTGGATAAATACCACTATACACCATTGGTATTGCTGGTCTGTATCCTGGTAATGGTTCTTTTGCTGGTCTTAAGGCTTCTGTTATTGTATCTCCAACTCTTGCATCTCTTACATTTTTAATACTTGCTGTAACATATCCAACATCACCAGCTTTTAATTCATCTACTTCCATAAAGCTTGGTCTAAAGATTCCTACTTCTGTTACTTCATATTCCTTTTGAGACATCATAAGTTTTATACGAGTTCCTTTTTTTATTGTACCTTCTTTTACTCTTATATATGATACAACACCTTTATATGAATCATAATAACTATCAAATATTAATGCTCTAAGAGGAGCTTCTTCATCACCATCAGGACATGGTATTTTTTCAACAACTGCTTTTAATACGTCATCAATACCTAAACCTACTTTGGCTGAAATTAAAGGTGCATCAGAACAATCTAATCCAATAACATCTTCAATTTCTTTTTTTATTTCTTCTGGTCTTGCACTTGGTAAATCTATTTTATTTATTACAGGAACAATCTCTAGATCATGTTCTAAAGCTAAATAACAGTTAGCAAGTGTTTGTGCCTGAATTCCTTGTGTAGCATCTACGACTAAAATTGCCCCTTCACATGCAGCTAAACTTCTTGATACTTCATAGTTAAAATCTACATGTCCAGGAGTATCAATTAAATTTAAAATATGTTCGCCATTTTCATCATTATAAACTAATCTAACTGCTTGAGCTTTTATTGTTATACCTCTTTCTTTTTCAAGATCCATTGTATCTAAAACTTGTTCTTCCATTTCCCTTTGTGTTAAAGTACCTGTTTTTTCAATTAATCTATCTGCTAAAGTTGATTTACCATGATCAATATGCGCTATAATACAAAAATTTCTTATTTTCTTTTGTCTGTCACTAGGCATTTTTGTATCCTCCCTTTATAAAAATTGCATAATAAGCCATAATTGATTATAACACAATACTATTTAACTATGTCAACATTGATTTGAAATATTAAAAAGTAGTGGTCATAATACCACTACTTTAAAAACAATGCAATTGCTTTTGAAATTATTTTTCCGGTTCTAATTGCTTCATCTAAAGAATTTAAATTTGAACCTATTTCAAGTAATACCATCTTTGTCGAAAGATCTTGGTTGTATCTTGCATCTTTATATAAAACACCTCTAGACAATCCTGGATACATTTTATTTATATTTTCACTAATTTTTAAAGATATCTCTTCATTCTTTTTATAATTGCGGTTTTTCTTACCAATTACAAACATTGGTCGTGCATATTTTTCATTATTAATTTTAACAGTTGTCTTTGATACATCAGTTCCTGCATCTCTATGTAGATCTATTATAATTTTAATACTAGGATATTTTTTTAGATATGCTTGCACTGTCGGTCTTGATTTTTCATACCCTTTTTCTCTTGAAGGTAAATCATGTATTGTAATATCATGAATTGTAGCAATTCCATATTTGTTTTCCAATTCTTTCTTTATTTCTTCTCCTACCTTTGTTATGTTTTTGTTATAATCTGTTGTAAAATTTCCTTCTGGTGTTCTATTTGGATTATAACTTTCTGTCGTATGTGTATGAAAAATTAAAACAAGAGGCTTGGAAGAATCTAACTTTTTAGGCTTTACATCGATTTCATTTGGCTTAACTTCATTTATAGTCTCTTGATTATTTTTATCATTTTCGTTTGTATTATTTTTATTTGAATCATTCTTATCATTTTCATTTGTTTGTTTATCATTATCAGCTATTAATATAGGAGCATCTTTGTTGCCTAATATGCTTGAAATATCAAGATATGCAATTAAAGGTATTTGAGTTTCTATGTAACTTTTAGGATCTGAAAAGTCAACTCCTATTAAATATTTTAAAAAAATACTTGATAGTTCCTCTTTATTTTCATCTTCTATATCCTTATCAATTGCCTCAATTGATGCATTAGATTTGCTAAGTATTTTAGTATAAAAATTTTTAGAGTATATATTTGATGCTTCAACAGATGGTTTTAATACTTCGATAAAAACCCATATAATTATAGTTATATTAATTAATAAAATTGAAATCATGTTTAAAAATCTTTTTTTATCCATCCCCTCATCCCCTTTTGTAAATAACCTATAACAAATTATATTTAAACATATTAAAAATTATTACTGTAAGTATTTATTAAGGTCATTTTTATCGAGTGATGGATGTAAAGCTAAGTTTATAGAATTTGCAATTACTTTTGCCATGTCCTCAATTAACCCATCTATTTCCTTTGGAGTAACCATTAAATCGCTTATATATGGATTTAGAATCTCTTTTATCATTATATATTTTTCATTTTTATCAACTTTTTTTATTATTTCATAAAACTCCTTATTGTCTTTACTTTGTTTAATTAATTCATCTATAATCATGTCAATTGTATCATTTGCCATTGTGGCAGCATCAACAACTGTTGGCACACCTATTGCAATTACTGGAACACCTAAACTTTCTTTATTTAAAGCCATTCGTTTATTACCAACTCCAGAACCTGGTCCTATACCGGTATTACCAATTTGAATTGTAGTTGCAACTCTCTCCATTTTTCTTGATGCTAAAGCATCAATTGCTATAACATAATCTGGTTTAATTTTTTCAATTACACCTTGTATTATTTCTGCTGTTTCAATACCTGTTAGTCCTAATACACCTGGTGCCAAAGCACAAACCGGATTTATTCCTTCATCAATATGTTCTGGCATTAATTGTTTTAAGTGTCTTGTTACTAAAAGTTTTGATACAACCCTTGGACCAAGTGCATCTGGTGTTACATTCCAATTTCCTAATCCTGCAACAAGTACTGTCTGCCCATCCTTTATGTTTATCATTTGTTCTAGCTCTTTTGCTAAAACTTCACTTAGCTTATCATGCGCTTCAGCATCATAATGTTTTATACCTGGAACTTCAATTGTGATATATTGTCCAATTTCTTTACCCATAATTTTAGATCCAATTTCATCAACTATCTCAACAGTTGTTACACTAACGTCCTCATAAGGTTTTTTAACATCAACTTTGACACCTGGAACTTCTCTATTACTATTTTTTTTGTATAATTCTCGAGCCTCAACAGCTAAATCAGTTCTAATACTAAACATTTAAACACCTCCTATAAATATAGTATTTACATAGATTGTTTTTTTATTTTTAATTTAACTTGATTTATATCTAAACTAGTGTTATAATTCTATTGTTACATTAAAAACTGGTTCGCCGTGTCCCCGAACTGCTGTAATGTCCCGCTTTAAATTAAATAAAATCTGGAGGGATATTAAATGGCAAATATTAAATCAGCTTTAAAAAGAATTAAAGTTGCAGAAAGAAGAACTCTAAGAAACAAGATGGTAAAGTCAGCTGTTAAAACTGCTTTAAAGAAATTTGATTTAGCAGTTTCAGCTGGAAATCTTGATGAAGCAAAGGTTTTATATGCTAAGGCTGTAAAGGCTCTTGATCAAGCAGCTGCAAAAGGTGTAATACATAAGAATGCTGCTGCCAGAAAGAAGTCAAGATTAGCAGTTAAGTTAAATAAGGCCCTTGCATAATAAAAACACCCTTATGGGTGTTTTTATTATGCACATAATTCAATTATTAAATTTTCAATTGCAATACTTGAAGGAATTTCTCCTAGTTTTATACTAACATCACAATTAAAACACTTTTTTAATCCATATTCAATCTCTTCAATAGAAATTACTTTAACTACTCTTATATAATTTTTTAGAGCAAAATCTCTTAAATTATATTTTTTCACAACATCATCATATGGCATGTTTGCTTCAATATAAGATTTCAATAAATATAGGATTTTATAATTTCTAAATATCATAGCTAATATTTTTAATTCATCTTCACCTTGAAAAATCATATTTTTATAAATTAATATTGCATTGTCTATGTCTTTTTTCAAAATCAAATCATTCATTTTAAATACATTACTCTCAATGCTTTTGTGTATGATATTTTCTATATCATCTTTTTCTATATTATCTTTGTTTCCTAAATAACTTATTAATTTTTCAAGTTCAAAATCAATATTCTCTGAACTACTACCTATTTCTGAAATTAGATATGTTAAATTTGCCTTAGTTATATTTTTATTTCTCTCTTTTAAATAATTATAAACATAGTTTTGAAAATCAGTTCCCTTTAACTTTTTGTACTCTGCAATTAACCCAGTAGCTCTTATAGTGCGAATAAAATTATTATTTTTTTCTATTTCTTGGTTTGTGGTTAATAGTAATATAGTATATGATGGAATATTATTTATATATTTTGTTAAGTTGTTAATAAGTGTTGTGTTGTTAAAAGCCAAATGAAAATTTTTAATATGCACTATTTTAAGATTACTAATAAATGGAGAAGTTTCACAGGCATTATATATTGTATCAAAGTCTAAGTTATCTCCATCAAATATATTAATGTTCATTTCTTTAAACTCATTTACTTGATTATAAATCTCTTCTATACTTAAATTAATTAATGAGTATTCTTGCCCTGATATTAATATTGGGCTTTTTATATTCTTTACATGTTTTTTAAAGTCTATTAAATTGTTTACCTCCATGTTCATCTCCCTTTAATACATTTTAAATATAACTTTTTCCCATCAGTTAGTATTTGTATACTGCCATCTCTGTCAGTTCTATAATATTTTATATCATTTGTTTCTAATAAATCAATCACTTCTGGTGAAGGATGATTAAAATTATTTTTCCCAACAGTGAAAATAGCTAATTGCATACTGATATTATTTAAAATATTTTCATCAAATGAAAATCTAGAACCGTGATGTGGCATTTTTACAACTTCAAAGTCGCCTTTAATCCTATTCATCATTTCTAAACTTGCATCGGCTGTTAATAAGAAATCAAATTCATAATACTTTCCTTTAATAACTAAACATCTTTCATTATCATCTAAAGAACCCTTTGTTTCATTAACTAAAAACTCTAATTTTAGTCCATCAATCTCTAGTTCATCTCCATTTTTTATAGATTTGTAAATTGTATTTTCTGGTTCATATGCACATTTATTATAAATCTTAAAATTATTAATTAGATAGTCAGCTCCCCCTGCATGGTCATTATGAAAGTGTGTGATAATCATCAAGTCAATTTTATTATATCCTTGTTTTTTTATAAATGGGATAACCCTTTGTTTTGCTGCATTATATTCTTTTATATTTGCTCCTGTATCTATTAAAATTGTTTTACCATGTTTTGTAGTAATAAATATACTGTCACCTTGCCCAACATCAACAAAACTAATAGTAAGTTTATTATTTGGTATTACATTTAAACTAATTATTATTAATATTATTGTTAGCATAACTATTTTTTTATTTTTAAGCTTTATTTTATCTATTAATATAAATAATAATAAATAATATAATAAAATGAATATTAGATTTACTTGACCTATTGTTATTTTATAATTAAATTTAGCTGCTATTCTAACTATATCAAGAAAAAATCTGCCTAAGAACAATATTGGTTTAAAAACAAATGTATATGGTAGAGCCATTGAAAACATAACTGAAATAAGAGAAATTATTGTCAATATTCCAACCAAGGGACTTATTATTGCATTTAATATTATTGAATATATAGTAAAATCTCCATTTATATATAAAGTTATAGGTAAAGTCGTTAATAATGTAGAAATAGAAACTGATAATCTTTCATCAATATATTTACTTATAAATGGATTAACCGAATATATTCCTATTACAGAAGCAACAGATAATATAAAACTTAAATTAAATATTATATAACTATTTAAAGCAGTCATAACAAACATTGACAGTATTAATAAATTAATTGAGTCTGTATGTTTTTTCAATATTCTTCCTATTAAAATAAATACAATCATTATATAGGCTCTAAAAGCAGATATAGAAAAGCCAGTTAGAATAAGATAAAAAGTTGTAAAAAGAATTGTAGCAATTATTCTATAGAAATAGTTAAAAGAAAATACTATCATTGTAAAGAATGTTACAATACCTAAATGGGCACCTGATACCACAACTATATGTTTCAAATTTAAATCAATAAAATTATTTTTTAATTCTTCTTCTAATGAATCTATATCACCAGAAATTAAGCCATTAATAAATGGTGCTGAATATTTATCTATACTATACATTTTTCTTTTTATGCAATCACTTAACTTATATATTGAAACTATCAAATTTTTACTTTGTCCTAACTTTATTACCTCATTTGAATTAATTAAAAAGTTTATATCTCTTGAATATAATAGATGATCCCCTTCTTCAATTCTGCCTCTGACTTTTAATATTTCACCAACTGTTATATCTTGAGTTGTTTTAAATATAATTTTTGCACTATATCTTTCTTTATTGTTTTTAATATAACACACCTTTTTATCAAGAGATAATTTTGTAACAATGCCCGAATATTCATCTAATTTTCTTATATAATTCTTTGTTTTTTCATACCTATTAACAGTGAACATAGAAACAGATAAACCTAAAGCAAAAAATATTAAAAAGATAATGTAACTATCTTTGAAATATACTATGTATATTAAAAATAGTGCAACTATTGTTGCACCTATATATACATTAAATTTGAATAATGTAAAAATAATTACTAAAAAGTAAGGTAAAATCGCTTTAAATAACACCCTTCTCATATCATTCTACTTTATCATTTCCTATATAATTTAAATCTGCCTCCACATTTACCACATGAGCATTCTTATTATGTTTTATTTCAATGTTTCTAGGTTGGCCATCATCTTGTCTTATTTTTAAGTAGTGATTTATAATCTCTGTTGCTGTGTCTTTTGATACACTATCATAAACAAAAAAATATTCATTTTCTGGTATTTGTAATGTTAAATGATATCCATTATCTTTTTTAATTCTACTTTCTCTTGATTCATTAAACATACATTCGCCTCCACTTAATTATTTATAACTATAATAAAGTATTAGCAAATTAATAAACATTTATTCAATTAACATAATGTCTTAAATAGTAAATAAATATATATAATAAAATTCAACAAAGCAATATAAATTATATTTTAAAGTATAAAAAAGTCATAGAATACTGACTTAATATAGTCAATATTCTATGACTGTAATCATCCTATTTTTTTATTATATTTTATATCTTATTAATGCTTTTAAAGTAATTTTTTAATTTTGTTTTAACAAATTTATACCTGTTTTCTTTACAGCAATTATAATTGGAGCTGCAACTAATAAAGAAATTGAACCCTGCATTACATTTCCAAATACTGAGCCTACTGCTGCAGCGTAGCCATATACAAAATATTCATAAACAAAATATCCTAAAATCATTTCACTTGCAGCAATAATCCCCGCTACTAGCAACCCGTAATTTTGATTTTTAAGCTTTTCATAAACAACAGCAAAAAGTAATCCTTCAACTCCTTTTATCAAAAATGTAGCAGGAGCATAAATAAAATAACTAGCTATAATATCTGCTAATGCTGAACCAAATGCACCAGCAACAAAGCCAAATTTTTTACCTAACATTGCTGCTACTACAAATATCATGATATCCCCAAAATTCACATATCCGTTTATTGATGGTATTCTTACAACTAAAGTAAATACAGTAACTAGTGCACTTGCAACAGCAAAATAGACAATTTCTAATAGTTTTTGATCTCTTCTCATAATATACCCCCTTAATGTTACGATACACTTATAAAACAATTTATTTTTTTATATAATACAATTATTTTAAAAATAGTCAAGTACTTTTATACATTTTTAATATTTTACTTTCAACATAGAAAAAAGCCATAAACAATTTAATAAAAAACTCAATTTATTGTTTATGGCTTTTATATTCTATTCTTCTTTTAATCTATTTCTAATAAATTTTGAAATTTCTACTATAAACAATATCGAAACAGAAGCAATTACAACAACTAAAATTTGTTCAAAATTCAATAATTTAATTTTGAAAACTTTTCGTGTGAAAGGTGTTACTAATACAACCATTTGTATTAAAAATGAAAGCAAAACACCATAGTTTAGATATTTATTTTTAAACATACCATTTGAAAGTACTGATTTATTTGCATATCTTACATTAAATGAGTGTACTAATTGTGAAAAACTCAATGTAAAAAATGCCATAGTCCTTGCAATTTCTTCACTGTATTTTTCACCATATTTAAATGCTATTAGTGTAACAGCACCAATAAATAATCCTTGTAATACAATCCTAAAACCAAATCCCTTTGAGAAAAATCCTTCATTAGGATCTCTTGGCTTTTCATTCATTATACCTGGTTCAGCTTGTTCCATTCCAAGAGCTAATGCTGGGAAACTATCAGTTACTAAATTTACCCATAATATGTGAATAGGTAATAATGGTTCTGCCCAGTTCAATACAATCGCTATAAATAAAGTTATAATCTCTCCTATATTACATGATAGAAGAAAACTTATTGCTTTTCTTATGTTTGAATATATTGTTCTTCCCTCTTCAACAGCAGATACAATTGTTGCAAAATTATCATCTGTTAAAATAAGATCAGCTGCCTCCTTTGATACATCAGTTCCAGTTATACCCATTGCTATTCCTATATTTGATTTTTTTAAAGCAGGAGCATCATTTACTCCATCCCCAGTCATTGCGACTATCTGACCATTTTCCTTCCATGCTTCAACAATTCTTACTTTATGTTCAGGTGAAACGCGGGCATAAACAGAATATTTATCAATATTTTTCTTAAGTTCTTCCTGTGATATTTTTTCAAGTTCGACTCCATCAAGAGCTTCAATTTCATTATTTAGTATACCTAGTTCTTTTGCAATTGCTACAGCTGTTATTTTATGGTCTCCTGTAAT
>JAOAFH010000133.1 GCA_026416355.1 Clostridiales bacterium
CACGGAACATTTTTATCTGGTGTAATAGCATCTCAAGGAAATACCAACAAAGCATATAAAGGTATTGCACCTGATTCAAAACTGTGTATATTTAAGTGTTTTGATTCTTTGGGATTTGGAACAATGTCTGATATTATAATGGCACTTGATGAGCTTATTATGATAAAGGAAGAATATAATGTACGAGTTGCTTGTTTGCCATTTGAATTTCCATATTTAAATAAGCTATACAAAAATCCACTTGAAGAAATAATTAATAAACTTATTGATAATAATATAGCTGTTGTCGTACCTTCGGGAAATTTAGGTCCGCAAAATATGAGTATATATTTCCCGGGTAATATGAAAAATGTAATAACTGTTGGTGGTGCTTCTGTCGATTTATACTCAAAACAAGTAAAAATTGCTTCTTTTTCAGGAAGAGGTCCAACAATTGACGGAATTAATAAACCTGATTTTGTTGTTCCTTGTACAAATGTGTTGTCATTAAATTGCGACACCACATATAAACCTCATCTTAAATACAAAGTTTCACTTAATAATCCATATAAAACTGCCTCAGGTACCTCTATATCTTGTGCAGCTATTTGTGCTAGTATAGCAATATTATTAGAAAAAACGCCAGAACTTTCAGTTAAAGATATAAAAAGTATGCTTATTCTATCCACTAAAACAATTGGCGAAAACAAAAGTGCTCAAGGTGCAGGTATGTTTATATTTGAACGCATAATAAAATAAGCCCAGTTTGGGCTTATTTTATATATTTAAGTGGGTTTTGAGGTACTCCATTTTTTCTAACTTCAAAATGTAGATGAGGTCCTGTTGACCTACCTGTTGAACCAACAGCTGCTATAAGCTGTCCCTTTGATACTCTTGTACCTTCGGATACATAAAGCTTACTTGCATGACCATAAACAGTTCTATATCCATTTCCATGTTCAATCATTATAACCTTGCCATAACCTGACATCCAGCCAGAATAAACCACTTTTCCTGCATCTGCAGCATGAATAGGTGTTCCTGTAGGAGCCCCAATATCAACTCCTTCATGCATCCTTCCCCATCTTCTTCCAAAATAAGAGGTTATACCTCCTCTAGATGGCCTTATAAATGCACCTGAAGCAACTAAATTAGATTGCTTTGTTCCTACAACTACAACCTTTTTTTGTGGTTCCTTTACAAGTTTAGATACTAATAATGTTTCATCTATTATACTTCCATTTACAACTTTAACCTTTTTTCTAACTTCAGCAAGACCATTTGATCCTTCTTGTTTTACAACTGTTTTACCTTTGGCCATTTGATTATCTTTTATTTCTTCAACATCACATGGAACTTCTTCATTTGAAGCTATTGTTAGTTCCATTTCAACATTGAAGTATGGCTCATTTTTAACTATCTTTATTTCTTGGCCTGGCTTAATCTTTTCTAAGTTTAATGAAGGATTGTATGATGCTATCTGATCTATACTATAACCTAAATCCATGGTTATCTTCCAGATAGTATCTCCTTCTTTTACAACATATTTTTCTTCCTTTAATCTTCCTTTAATTATTTTTTCTGCAACTTCATCTACATCTTCAATCTGATTAGCATTTACAAATTCTACAGTTGTTTTTATATTTTGATCTATCTTAAATGCGTTTATTTCTACATTTTTTATTCCAGAGTAATTTGGTGTATATCTCTTTTTTAGTGTTTCTAGTAAAGATTCATATTCTTTTTGATTTTGTAATGTTGCAACCTTTTCATTACCTATTGTTACTACGTATGCAGGTATCTTTAATCCTAGCTCTTTTCTAACTTTAGCTTCAAGTTGATGTTCATCTAATGTAGCTGTTTTTATATTTGTATATGTAACTACTTCTATATCTTTTGCTATATCTATTCCATCAGTTGATTTTATCTTGTCTTCAACAATGTTTACTATTTCTTTTCCCTTTATATACCCTATTTCATTGCCTTTAACCTTAACTAAAAATACTGAGTTTGATGTAATATAGATGTTTAATACTAAAAGTGTTGCTGCAAATCCTACTAACACCCCTATTAAGCTGTTGTACTCTACCTTACTTAAAATACGTTTTAAATTAAAATCCACCACTTCCCCTCCTTTCTTCACACAATATATATAATACTATAAATGAGATATTTTCGCAACAAAGGAGTTTTCCTTCTTATTCTATGTTTATTTTATTTAATTTATTCGTATTCATATTTATTGAGGCTAATTGTTTCATCTGATATAATAGTATAAGTCAAAATATCCACTAGGAAGTGATAAAATGCCAAACATTATTCTATCTCCACCAAAATCTGATTTTATTCCTGTTTCAGCTGTTTTTATAGATAAATACATGCCAAAATCACATGGAGATTATGTTAAGGTATACTTGATGTTACTTAGAATGTCCTATTCTAATAAACAGTGTTCTACCGACATAATATCAAAAAAACTAAACATTCCTGAGTCAGAGGTTATAAATGCACTAGGATACTGGCAAGAAAATAGACTAATATCTATATCAGATGAAGGTGAAATAACATTCAATGATTTATCATTAGATGAAGATACATGTTTTATGATGATTTCAGATAACAATAAAAACATATATAAAGAAATAGAAATTGCCCTTAGAAGACCTCTTACCCCTTCAGACTATAAGTTTTTTGTTTTAATGATGGATAAGTTTGGTTTTTCAATTGAGGTTCTAAATTTCTTAATCGAATATTGTGTTTCTAAAAAGAAAACAGATATTAGATATATAGAAAAAGTAGGTATAGCTTGGCATGATAAAGGAATAAAAACAATAGAAGATGCTCAAAAATATCTAAAGCAATATGAGGAAAAATGGATTAATTATAGAAAAATACTTAACTATATAGGACTTAAGGATACAGATATATCTACACCTCAAGAAGAAATTTTAGAAAAATGGCTATATAATTACAAAATGCCTGTTGAAGTTGTTTTAGAGGCTTGTAAGATTGGGATAATGAGAATAAATGAAGCCAATTTAAATTATATCGATAAGATTGTTACCGATTGGCATAAGCTTGGTATTAAATCTATAAACGATATTTCAAAACTAGATAAAAAAGTTACCAAAAAAGAAAAGAATACTAAAATAAATCATCCATATATAACATATAGCGGTCAAAGACAATACGATGTAAGTGAACTTGAGAAAAAACTCCTAGGAAGGGGGGAGCTAAATGAAGAATAAGTACACTTCTGAAATAATTAAAGAGTATGAAAAGCTCCAAGAGACGGCAAAACAAGAACAACAAAAAAGAATAAACGAAATATACTTTAAAATTCCTAGAATAAAAGAAATTGATGAGCAAATTTCTTCAATAGGGTTTAAAATTGCAACTTCTATTATTTCAAAGGATATAGAAAATGTAGAAGAATATATTAAAATGCAAAGTGAGAAAATAACTGATTTAAAAATAGAAAAAACCGAACTTTTATCAAGATATGGCTATCCAATAGACTATATGGAAATTAAATATAAATGCAAAAAATGCAAAGATACAGGCTTTACAGAAAATAAATATTGTAGTTGCTTTAGACAAAAATTAATCAATAGATACTATCAACAATCTAATTTAAGAGATATCTTAAAAATAGAAAACTTCGATACATTTAATTTCGAATATTACCCAAATAGGCCATATAACAATGAGTCTTTAACTCCTAGAGAAAATATAGAAAGAATATATGCCTATGCAGTAAACTATACTAAAAACTTTGATAAATTAAACGAAAGCTTGTTTTTCTATGGCAGTTCTGGTCTTGGAAAAACCTTTTTATCAAACTGTATTGCAAAGGAACTTTTAGATAAAGGAAAGGTTGTTATCTATCAGACTGCATCAAACCTTATGGATATCATTAGAAAAAGTAGATTCGAAGATACTTCAAATACAAATGAATTAAATGAACTTCTTGAATGTGATTTTCTAATTATAGATGATTTAGGAACCGAACCAGTTACTCCATATTCATATTCAGAACTATTTAATGTTATAAATACTAGAATACTTAATAAAAAGAAAATGCTAATCTCAACAAACTTTCATCTAAACGATATAATACAAAACTATCCCGAAAGAATTACCTCAAGAATCCTAGGGCACTTTACATTATTTAAGTTCTTTGGAGAGGATATAAGAATTCAAAAGAAGTTTAAAAAATAAAAATGGCCACCACAGAAGGGTGGTCATTTTTATGTGGTTCCTCTTATTATAAGTTTTGGTGTAAAATAATGCGTTTTTTCAATACTTTCTTCGTTATTTATTAGCTTTATAAGTAAATTACATGCATCTTTACCCATATCGTAAATTGGTTGTGCAATTGTAGTTAATTCTGGTTCAACAAATTCTGATATTTGAATATTGTCAAACCCCATTACACTTATATCCTGTGGAATTTTATATCCATTTCTTAATAATACCTTAATCCCTCCAAAAGCCATCATATCATTACTATAAAAAATTGCATCTATATCATTAATTTTATTAATTATCTCCTCAGTAACACGTTTCCCTGATTCCAATGTAAAATCTCCTTCAAAAATTAAATCATCAGAATATAAACCATATTTTTGCATAGTATCTTTATATCCTTTAAATCTCTGTTTAGATATTTCTAGTGTACTTGTACCATTCACAAATATAATTCTTTTTTTATCGTTTTTAATTAAATACTCAACTCCCTCAACTACACCCTCATAATTTTTACAATAAACCCCATAGTTCTCTTCAAATCCATCTATATATCTGTCCACCAAAACAAAAGGTACATTGTTTTCTTTAATTAATTTAAGGCTTTTCTTACTCTCTCCACCAGATATAAAAATAATTCCATCTATTAATTTACTTATTAGAAGTTTTACATATTCCTCTTCCTTTTTCATCTTGTTATCAGTATTACATAATATAACATTATAACCTAATTTGTTAGCCTCATCTTCTATTGCCCTTGCCATCTCTGAAAAAAAAGGATTTGTTATATCAGGCAATATAATGCCTATTGAATAGCTTTTGTTAGTTGCAAGACTTCTTGCTATGGAATTTGGTATATAATTAAGTTCCTTTGCTACTTTTAGTATTCTTTGTCTTGTTTCATCACTTATATTTATATCTTTTTTGTTGAAAACCATCGAAACCGTTGCTTTTGATACCCCTGCAACTTTTGCTACATCATTTATTGTAACCTTTCTCATATTAGCCCCCTTGAAACTTAATGCGTCATCTTTTGATGACGCATTATTTTAATTATATATTACTTCTTAATTACTTTTAAATCAACTGGGATTTGTTTTTCAACTTGTTCTCCCTTTATAAACTTAACTGCATTTTCTACTGCTAAACTTCCCATTACATCTGGTTGTTGTGCAATTGTTGCTGCCATTTCACCATTTTGTACAGCTGTTACTGCATCTGGAGTTCCATCAAATCCTACAACTAAAACCTTTTTATTTGCTGCAGTAAGTGCCTTTATAGCACCTAGAGCCATTTCATCATTGTGTGCAAATACAGCATCAAAATTTGGATTTGCTTGAATAATATTTTCCATAACATTTAATCCCTTTTGTCTGTCGAAATCAGCTGATTGGCTTGCAACAACCTTAACTCCATCTTTTCCATCTACTACTTCATGGAATCCCTTTCCTCTATCCCTTGTTGCTGATGCACCAGGTATACCTTGAAGTTCAACTATATTTGCTTTTCCACCTAATGTATCTAATATAAATTGTCCTGCAAGCTTTCCACCCGCAACATTGTCTGATGCAATATGACATGATACATCGACTCCATTTGCGGCTCTATCAACTGTAATAACTGGAATATTTTTATCTTTAGCTACTGATATTGAATTAGCTACAGCATCACTATCTGTTGGATTTATAATTAAAACTGCAATTCCTTGTTGTACTAAATCTTCAACATTTGATCTTTCCTTTGAAGCATCATTTTGCGAATCAAGAATAATTACTTCATAGCCAAGTTCCTTAGCCTTCTTTTCTGCACCTTCCTTCATTGATACAAAGAAAGGATTATTAAGTGTAGAAATTACCATACCTATCTTTTTGCTACCTTCTGTAGTTGACTTGTTTGCACATCCAGTAAATGTACCTAGTAAAAGTATAAAGGATAGAAGCATTGATAAGGTTTTTAGGATTTTTTTCATTTTCTCATTTCCCCCTTAATTTATTTTTTATTCTTCTTGTCTATTAATACAGCAAGAAGAATTACTAGACCTTTTACTATTGATTGATAAAATGGTGATACATTCATTAAGTTTAGACCGTTATTTAAAACACCAATAATCATAGCACCAACTATTGTTCCTGTTATACTTCCTTCTCCACCTGAAAGACTTGTTCCACCTAAAACAACTGCTGCTATTGCATCTAACTCATATCCTGATCCTGCATTTGGTGATGCTGATCCTATTCTGCTTGTAACAATTACACCACTAATTGCTGATGCTATACCTGACACAATATAAACCAACATCTTCACTTTGTCAGTGTTTATACCAGAAAGCCTTGTTGAATCTTCATTACCACCAAGTGCATATACATATCTTCCATATCTTGTTTCACTTATTAGATACCAAGCTAACGCAAATACTATTAGTGTTATAATAACCGGAAAAGGAATTCCTAACACTCTTGAGTTCCCTATAAATGTAAAGTTCTTACTAAGTCCTGATATAGGTGTACCATTTGTAAAAACATATGTTGCACCTCTAAAAATTGTCATTGTAGCAAGTGTAACTATAAATGGTTGTATTTTTCCTTTAGCAACAATAGCTCCATTAAATGCACCTATTAAAGCACCTAAAAGTATTGTAACTACTATTGCTAAAAATAAACTGTTTGATTTAACTATTATGGAAGCTGCTATTGCTCCTGTTATTGCCAAAATAGATCCAACTGATAAGTCTATTCCTCCAGTTAATATTACAAATGTCATTCCTATGGCAATGACAGCATTAACAGAAACTTGAGTTAAAACATTCAATAGGTTGTTTACATTTAAAAACCTTGGAGTAATTATTGATATAATAAAGCATAGAAGCAATAATCCAATTAAGGATTTAAATTTTACAACTATAGATTTAAACTTATCCATTTTCCCACCCCTTTAATCTGTAAGCCCTACTGCATACTTCATTATTATTTCTTGATTTGCTTCTTTTCTTGAAATCTCTCCTGTTATTTTTCCTTCATGCATAACAATAATTCTATCACTGACACCTAATATTTCTTCCATGTCAGACGAAATCATTATTACACCCTTTCCTTGCGACTTAAGTTCGTTTAATATTTCGTATATTTCTTTCTTTGCACCTACATCTATTCCCTTTGTTGGTTCATCTATTATCAAAACCTTTGGTAAATTTAAAAGCCATTTTGCAATAATAACCTTTTGTTGATTACCACCACTTAAGTTTTTGACCAATTGATATGGTGAAAAAGTTTTTATTGATAATTTCTTAGTATATTCCTTACAATCATCTAGTTCTTTACTTCTATCTATTCTTTTTATTCGATTTTCATATTTACTTAAATTTGATATAGTCATATTCTCTAAAACAGAAAGTTTTAAAATAAGCCCTTCTTTTTTTCTATCTTCAGAAAGATATGCTATTCCACTATTAATAGCATCTTTTGGTGACTTTATATCAACCTTTTTTCCGTCAATATATACTTCTCCACTTGTCTTCTTATATTCACCAAAAATAAGTTTTGCAACCTCTGTTCTTCCTGAACCCATCAATCCTGCTATACCAAGAATTTCACCAGACTTTAGTTCAAATGAAACATCCTTTATTTTGTCATTCCATTTTATATTTTTAACTTCTAATATTGCTTTGCCTGGTTTCACTTCAACATAAGGAAATTGCTCCTCTAACTTTCTTCCAACCATCATAGAAATTAAATCATCACGAGATACATTTTTTATATATTCTTCTCCAATATAAGTTCCATCTCTTAAAACGGTTACTCTATCACATATTTTAAAGATTTCTTCCATTCTATGAGATATATAAATAACTGCAACATCTTGTGATTTTAGCTGTTCTATTATCTTAAAAAGTTTTTGTGTTTCAACCTCAGTAAGAGCAGTTGTTGGTTCATCCATTATAATTATTCTTGCATCCTTTGAAACAGCCTTTATTATTTCAACCATCTGCATTTCACCAACAGTTAACTCTTTTACAATTGTTTTTGGTGATATATTTAAATCAAATTCTCTAAGTAACTCTTCACTTTTTTTAACCATCTCTTTTTTATTCAGTTTTAAACCATCTCTAATTTCGCATCCTAAAAACAAATTTTCATAAATTGATAAATTAGTTAGGAGACTTAATTCCTGATGTATAATTGATATCCCTAATTTTTGAGCATCTTTTATATTCTTTATTTCAACATCTTGTCCTTCAATTTTAATTTCTCCTTCATCCCTTTGATAAACTCCACTTAATATCTTCATAAGTGTTGATTTACCAGCTCCATTCTCACCTAATAGAGCCATAACTTCTCCTTCATATGCTCTTAAGTTTACTTTATCTAATGCCTTAACACCAGGAAATGTCTTTGATATGCCCACCATTTCCAAAATAGGTTTTTTATTTTGCATTTTTATCCCCCTTAAAACACTACTCCAGATTTTAAAATTATATTTGCATATGGAGTCTGTTCACCAGTTCTTATTACTGCTTTACATTTCTTTAAATCTTCTTTTAATTGTTCATGAGTTACTAAATTTATTTTAACATCTCCAATTTCCCTCTTAATTTCATCAAAAATATGTGGACTAACCTTTACTGTTTCTTCCGCAATAACAACCTCTTCAACCTTTAATTCAAGCATTACTGCTTTTAAAGTATCTATAAAAGTTGGGATGTTTTTTATTAATGCCAAATCAATTCTTTTTGTTTCATCTGGTATAGGAAGACCACAATCTCCTATGGCTATTGAGTCTGTATGACCCATTTTTGCAATTACTTCTGAAATTTCATAGTTTAATACTCCAATTTTCTTCATATCTACTCACCAAACCTTTCAACTACTTCTTTTAAATAAGGAAGTGAAGATTGTGCTCCTTCTTTTGTTACAGCTATTGATGAAACTTTGTTTGCAAATTTCACAGCTTCACAAAGAGAATTATAATCATATCTTCCATGCTTAGTTAGATAGTAGGCAACCCCACCTATGAAAGAATCACCAGCTGCTGTAGTATCTACTGCATCAACCTTATATGCATCTACAATCATAAAGTTATCCTTATCTATTACAGCAGCTCCTCTGCTTCCTAATGTTATAATTACATTCTTAGCTCCTTTTTCAATTAATACTTGTCCAGCTTCTTTAATACTTGTATCATCCTTTGGATCTATTCCTGTAATTACTTGTGTTTCAGTTTCATTTGGTACAATTACATCAGACAAACTAATTAATTCTTGATTTATTTCCTTTGCAGGAGCTGGATTTAATATTGTAAATTTTCCTTTCTCCTTTGCAATACTAAATGCTTTTGTTATTGTCTCAATAGGAGTTTCAAATTGAGCTACAACTAATTTTGAGTCTTCAATTACTTTATCCAAATTACATATATCTTCAACACTTATTTGCATATTTGCACCTGGAACTACTGTTATTGAATTATTTGCTTTCTTATCAACTGTTATAAGTGCAATCCCAGTAGGAATTTCATCTATTGTTTTTATATAATTAACTTCTATTTCATCTTTCTTTAAATTTTCAATTAGAATATTTCCATTATCATCATTTCCAACGCAACCTAACATTACAACTTTGCTTCCAAGCCTTGCTGAAGCAACTGCTTGGTTTGCACCTTTACCACCAGGTATTTTCTTTAAATCGTTTGCAAGTATTGTTTCTCCTATAGAAGGAATCTTGTCTACACTTAAAACAAGATCCATATTTAAACTTCCAACAACACAAACATCATACATTTATGCCACACACCTTTTCCTGTTTAATTAACCGTTTTACTAAACCGGTTAATTAAATTATAAACTATTTACAATTGTTTTGTCAATTCAAAAAATTCATATTTTTAAAATTAAAATGACTCTAAAAAA
>JAOAFH010000181.1 GCA_026416355.1 Clostridiales bacterium
CGTAGTACATTTATGGTTGAAATGAGTGAAGTATCTAATATATTAAAAAATGCATCTAGTAAAAGTCTATTGATATTAGATGAGGTTGGAAGAGGAACAAGTACATTTGATGGGTTAAGTATTGCTTGGGCAGTAATAAAATACCTAGCAGAAAAAATAAAAGCTAAAACTCTTTTTGCGACCCACTATCATGAACTTACAGAACTTGAAGAAACTTATTCATGTATTAAAAACTTTTCAATTGTTGTAAAAGAATTAAATGATACAGTTATATTTTTACATAAAATAAGAAAAGGTAAAGCTGACCAAAGTTATGGTATTGAAGTTGCTAAACTCGCTGGATTGCCTGAGGAAGTTATAATAAATGCAAAACAAATACTATCTACATTAGAACAAAAAAATGATATTCAAACTATTACAATAGAAAACAACATAACATTAGATAAAAAAGAATCAGTTCAGGAAGTTGCTATAAGTAAATATGAACTTAACTTATTTAACTATAAAGAAAACGAAATTATTAACCAACTAAAAGAAACGGATATTTTAAATATGACACCAATGGATGCATTTAACTTTTTATATAACTTAGTAATAAAGGCAAAGAAACTATAATTTGGGAGCTGATTTAATGAGTGAAATTAAAGTACTCGACGAAAATCTTATTAATAAAATAGCAGCTGGTGAAGTAGTGGAAAGGCCATCATCTATTGTAAAAGAACTTGTTGAAAATTCAATTGACTCAGGTGCAACAGAAATAGTTGTTGAAATAGAAAAAGGTGGAATTCAAGAAGTAAAAGTTATTGATAATGGTAAGGGTATTATAAAGGAAGATATTCCAAAGGCTTTTTTAAGACATGCTACTAGTAAAATAAAAACTGAAAATGACCTATTTAGAATAACTTCTTTGGGTTTTCGTGGTGAAGCATTAGCAAGCATTGCATCTGTTTCTGAAGTAGAAATCATAACAAGAACTAAAACTGATGATTGGGGCTATAAAGCAATAGTTGAAAATGGTAATGTTATAAATATAGTTGATCAAGGTGCTCCTGTTGGTACCACAATAACAGTAAAAAATATTTTTTACAATGTACCTGCACGATTAAAATTTTTAAAATCAGAAACACGTGAACAAATGTATATTACTGATTTGATGGAAAATTATGCATTATCTCATCCACAAATTGCTTTTAAATACATTGCAAATAAAAAATTAATTTTTTTAACTAAAGGTGATGGTAATTTAAAAAACGTAATATATACCTTATATGGTAAAAATACATACGAAAATTTAATTGAAGTTAATTGTTCTAAAGAAACAATAACATTAAAAGGTTTTGTAGGAAATAGTAAGCTTGAAAAGAGTAACAGAAATTATCAATCATTATTTGTTAACGGAAGAATAATAAAAAACAAAACCATTACAGCAGCAATAGAATCAGCATATAAGTCGATGCTAAGTATAAACAAATTTCCTTTATATGTTTTACAATTATTAATTAATCCAGAGTTTATAGATGTAAATGTACACCCAACAAAAGCAGAAATTAAATTTGAAGATGAACAAAAAATTTTCAAAGAAGTATATTCGTGCATTAAGGATGCATTGATTAATAAAGAGTATATACCAACTGTTGAAATTAACTATAGCCCTGGTGACATAAATAATGCTATATCTTCTACACAAACTTCATTTTTAAATGATAATGAAAATAAAACTTTTGAAGTTTCAAATTTATACAAAACAATTGAAAAAAATCAGAGTATATTTGAGACTGTTAATGACAATAATTATAATGTCAATACCTACAAACAGGATATTGAAAATAATACAAATATTTTTGATTATTCAAACAAAATTTCTTTTGAAAATGTATCCGATAACTTTAGTAAACCTATATTAAATAAATATGATAGTGAATCGAACAACTTATTGCCTAAGATGACAGTAATAGGCCAAATTCATTTTATGTATATTGCTACTGAATCGATTGATTCTTTTTATTTAATAGATCAACATGCAGCACATGAACGAATTTTATATGAAAAATACTTTAATGAATTTAACGATACAGGAATTAATAAACAAATACTATTAACACCTTATATTATTGAACTAAGTATAAACGAAAAAGATTTGGTATTACAAAATATACACTTATTTAATGACCTTGGTTTTGAAATTGAAGATTTCGGTGGAACATCTATTTCCTTAAGAACAATTCCAAACAATTTTATTAATAAAAATTATAAAGAAGTTATAGAAGAATTAGTGGCTAATATTCAAAGTTACGAAAATGATAGATTAAAATCTATTGATAAAATAATTTATACATTAGCATGTAAAAATGCAATTAAAGCAGGAGATAAACTAAACATTAAAGAAATGTATTCCTTAATTGAGCAACTTAGGTTTTGTAATAACCCTTTTACATGTCCACATGGTAGACCAACAATGATAAAATTTAGTTATGTTGATTTAGAAAAAAAATTTAAAAGAATTATGTAGGTGGTAAAAATGAATTCAAAACCTTTTATTTTAATCATTGCAGGGCCAACTGCATCAGGAAAAACTGCCCTTGGAATAGAATTAGCAAAACTGTTAAATGGAGAAATAATTTCAGCTGATTCAATGCAAATTTATAGATATATGGATATTGGTACTGCTAAACCGACTCGAGAAGAAATGCAAGGCATTAAACACCATTTAATTGATATTATTAATCCAGACGAGGAGTTTAGTGTTGCTTTATTTAAAAAATATGCTGATGAAAAAATTAGAGAACTTACTAATAAAAATAAGTTGCCTATAGTTGTTGGTGGTACAGGACTATATATAAATTCATTAACCTATCATCTTAACTTTAGCGATAGTGCTGAAGACAAGGAATATAGAGAATATTTATCTAACTTAGCTGCAAGTCATGGTAACGAATATATTTACGATATGCTAAAAAAAATAGACCCAGATGCAGCCAATAAAATACATCCAAATAATTTAAAAAGAGTAATAAGAGCACTTGAGGTTTTTAAAAATACGGGTAATAAAATTTCTGACTATCAAAAGGAAACGCAGATGGTAGAATCGGATTACAACTTTTTTTATATTGCACTTGATATGCCTAGAGATGTATTGTATGATAGGATAAATAAAAGAGTTGACATAATGGTTTCTAAAGGATTAATAGAAGAAGTTATAAAATTAAAAGAAATGGGTTATCATCGCAATTTACAATCCATGCAAGCAATTGGTTACAAAGAAATTTTTGATTATTTAGAAGGAGATTTGTCTTTACAAGATTCAATTGACTTAATTAAGAGAAATTCTCGAAGGTATGCCAAAAGACAATTAACTTGGTTCAGAAAAGATTCTAGAATTAATTGGTTTAATATATTAAACCAAGATACAAATATAATTACATCAAATATTATCAATAAACTAGAAGGAATTTTAAAATGATTATAGAATATTAATTATTATAATATAATTGGAGGCTGATTTTTATGATGAAGAACATGAACAATCTACAAGATGTTTTTTTAAACAATGCTAGAAAAGGTAAAATACCTGTTTCAATTCATCTTGTTAATGGATTTCAATTAAAAGGTATGGTAAAAGGCTTTGACAGTTTTACTATTATACTTGAATCAGAAGGTAAACAAATAATGGTTTATAAACATTCTGTAACTACCGTTACACCTGCAAAACCAATACTATATACTCAAGATGAGCTAAATAAAGAAGAAAAATAATAAGGCTTTAAATTAAGCCTTATTATTTTTACAATAATAGTTAACATAATTTATGTTATGTTTATTATTTGTTTTTTTATATAATTAATGTTAGAATATTAGTTGTTTTAAAGGAGGTAATTAATAATGCTTAATCAATATTTAAAATCAAACGGCATAAAAGAGCACGTTATAAACCTTGCAGAAGAAGCTGAAAAACAAATTGTAGATGTGTTTAAAGAACTGGATAACATCAAAATGTATAATCAACTTAAAGTATTGGATGCAATGCAAAAAGAAAAATTAAGTGATGCACATTTTACATTTTCAACAGGTTATGGATATGGTGACATAGGACGAGATGTAATAGATAAAATTTATTCAAGAATATTTAATACAGAAGATGCTTTGGTTAGACCTCATATAGTATCAGGAACCCATGCTATATCTCTTGCATTACAAGGAGTTTTAAGACCAGGTGACACATTAATGTCTATTACAGGAACACCATATGATACATTATTAAAAGTTATAGGAATAAAAGGTGAAGGATATGGGTCATTAAAGGAGTTTGGTATAAATTATAAACAAGTTGATTTAGATGATAATTATAAAATAAATATTGATGAAGTGTTAAATCAAATTAAAAATGACAATTCAATAAAAATGGTTTCTATGCAACGTTCTACAGGATATGGATGGAGACCATCTTTAAGTATTGAAGATATAGAAAAAGCTATTAAAAGTATTAAATCTAGTAGACCTGATATAATTTGTTTTGTTGATAATTGTTATGGAGAATTTTTAGAAACAAAGGAGCCTACAGATTCTGGAGCAGACTTAGTAGCTGGTTCTTTAATCAAAAATATAGGTGGTGGAATTGCTCCAACAGGCGGTTATATAGTAGGAAAAAAAGATTTAATAGAATTAATATCATATAGATTAACTGCTCCAGGTCTAGGCAAAGATTGTGGTTCAACTTTTGGTGTTGTAAGACAAATGCTGCAAGGATTGTTTTTAGCTCCACATATAACAATCGAAGCATTAAAAGGTGCAGTATTTTGTTCAAAAATTATGGAGTTAGCTGGATTTGAAGTTTCTCCAAAATTCAATGATAGAAGAAGTGATATTATTCAAGCAATAAAATTTAATGATGAAAAATTATTAATTGATTTTTGTAAAGGAATACAAAAAGGTTCACCAGTTGATTCATTTGTAGAATGTGAACCATGGGATATGCCAGGTTATTCAGATCCTGTAATAATGGCAGCAGGTGCATTTATACAAGGTTCTTCAATAGAATTAAGTGCAGATGCACCAATAAGACCACCATATATAGCCTATGTACAAGGTGGACTAACTTATGAACATTCTAAAATTGGAATAATGAGAGCATTATCTCAAATAATTTAAAAAGCAGGGGAAAATAATTCCTGCTTTTTAATATTTTCTAAATACTCCTATAACTTTGCCTAATATTTTGCAATCATTTACAATTATAGGTTCCATTGAACTGTTCTCTGGTTGTAGTTTTATATATCCATTTTTCTTATAAAATCTCTTAACTGTAGCTGAATCATCTATCAAAGCAACAACAATTTCTCCATTATTAGCTGTAGGTTGTTTTTCAACAATTACATAGTCACCATCTAAAATCCCAGCTTCAATCATACTTTCACCTTCAATTTTTAAGAGAAAAATCTCTTTATTACTATTGAAATAATTAAGTGGCAATGGAAAATAATCTTGTATATCTTCAAAAGCCAAAATTGGTTGCCCAGCTGAAACTTGACCAATTATAGGTGCTTTAATAATATTATTATTTTGACTATAAACATCATGACTATCTAAAATTTCTATAGCCCTTGGTTTAGTAGGATCTCTTCTTATGTAACCCAATCGCTCTAATTTTTCTAAATGCGCATGTACTGTTGAAGTTGATTTTAAGCCAACTGCAATACATATTTCTCTTACTGATGGGGGATATCCTTTTGTTGAAATTTCTTGCCTTATAAAATCTAAAATCATTTGCTGTTTATCGCTTAAATCTTTATTTATCATTTAATTGCACCCCTTAAGACTAATATATCATTTATAATTATATCACCTTTTCAAAAAAGTTTCAAACTAATGTTCGATATGAATTGACAAACGAACACATGTTCTGTATAATTGTATAAGAACATGTGTTCGGAGGTGCGTCATGAATAAAAAAAAGAGATATTTAATTTTATATTCAATTGTATTAATTATGGTTACTTCGTCATCACATATGTTATACGCAAAACTTCTATCAAAACAAACATACACAAACAGAAACTATGTAGAAATCACAGTTGAAAAAGGAGATACTATATGGAATATATCTTTAAAATATACACCCAAAAATAAAGATGTCAGAAAAACTGTATATGAAATCAGAAAACTAAATAATATTGATAACTCAATTATAATTCCTGGTCAAATTATAAAGGTACCTATTGACAATTAAATATATATGCTTATAATTTATAATGATTAAAAATTTCAAAAGGAGATTATAAACATGATGAATAGATGCATTTTAGATAACAATATTAATTGTACACAGTGCAATCAATGTAATATTTGCGATTTAGATCCAAATAAAGTTTGCGATAATTGTATGAAGTGTCTTAATATTTCTGAGGTCGATTATAAAGAAATCTCAATAGATGGAATTATTGAAGAAGCAGAGTATGATGATTACATATATGACGAAGAAACACTTATTTCAGATGATGATATAACTGTCTCTTATACACATCTGAC
>JAOAFH010000171.1 GCA_026416355.1 Clostridiales bacterium
GAAAAATAAAGTAATACATTACTGACATAAGGGGGGAAGTTTAAGCCATAACAGTTTAGCGATGCAGTATATGAATTATTTATAAGTTGAATAGAGCTAACAAAATAGTCGTTATTATAAAAAAATAAGTAACTGTCCCCAAAGAAATAAGTTTAGTGGAGTTTCCAAAATAATTGGTTAATCAAAAAAATAAGTAACCGTCCCTAGATTAATTTTTCTTAAAATTTAAAAACATTATTGACTAACATGTACGTACATGTTATTATATAACCGTAAACAAACTTGTACGGACAAGTTAAAGGATGGAGGGAATTAAAGTGAGTAAGTTTACAAACGATGTAAAAGAACTTTTAGAATATGTGGGAGGAAGAGAAAATATTGCAGCTGTATCCCACTGTGCAACTCGTATGAGATTTGTACTTAACGATCCTAAAAAGGCAGACGTTAAAAAAATTGACGCTATGAAGGTTGTAAAAGGAACCTTTACTCAAGCAGGTCAATTCCAAGTTATCATTGGTAATGAAGTTTCAGTTTTTTATAACGAGTTTGTAAAGGTAGCTGGAATTGAAGGTGTTAGCAAAGATGAAGCTAAAAAAGCAGCAAGACAAAATATGAGTCTACTTCAAAGAATAATATCACACCTAGGTGAAATATTTGCGCCTTTAATACCTGCAATTGTTGTAGGAGGTCTTATTTTAGGTTTTAGAAATATAATAGGCGACATTAAAATGTTTGAGAATGGAACAAAGGCTCTAACAGAAATATCACAATTCTGGGCTGGGGTTCACCATTTCCTTTGGCTAATTGGTGAAGCGATATTCTTCTTCTTACCAGTTGGAATTACATGGTCTATATCAAAGAAGATGGGAACTACACAAATACTAGGAATCGTTTTAGGTATTACACTTGTTTCACCACAATTACTTAATGCATATGCTGTTGCAGGTGCAAAGGAAATACCTGTATGGAATTTTGGTTTTGCACAAGTTAAGATGATTGGATATCAAGCACAAGTTATTCCAGCAATCTTAGCAGGATTTACTTTAACATTCCTTGAAACAAAAATAAGAGATGTTGTTCCATCATATATTTCAATGATAGTTGTTCCATTCTTTGCACTAGTACCAACTGTTTTAATAGCTCATACAATACTAGGACCTCTAGGATGGGCAATAGGTTCAGCAATATCAAAGGTAGTTTATGCAGGACTAACTTCAGCACTTGGTTGGTTATTTGCAGCGCTATTTGGATTTACTTATGCACCACTTGTTATAACAGGTCTACACCACATGACAAATGCAATAGATCTACAACTTATGAGCGAACTTGGTGGTACAAACCTTTGGCCAATGATTGCACTTTCAAATATTGCACAAGGATCAGCAGTTTTAGCAATGATTTATTTAAATAAAAATGATGAAGAAGAAAAACAAGTATCAATACCAGCATGTATTTCATGTTATCTTGGAGTAACAGAACCAGCTATGTTTGGTATTAACTTAAAATATGTATATCCATTCCTAGCAGCAATGATAGGTTCATCAATTGCAGCTGTATTCTCAGTAGGAACAGGAGTTTTAGCTAATTCAATAGGTGTTGGAGGACTTCCAGGAATTCTTTCAATTAAGCCACAATTTATGTTTAAATTCTTTATAGCTATGGTTATTGCAATAGTAGTTCCATTTATATTAACTATGGTGTTCAAAAAGAACAATATATTAGTTAAAGATAATAAGTAAATTTAATTGAAAGGCTGTCTTAGAATATATAAGTTTAAAATCCATATAAATCTATTTCAACATAAACTTTCCTTAGATTATATGGTGCTGTTTACTAAGGCAGCCCAATTCTATTAAATCTTAGAAGTGGGAGTGACAAAATGAAGGATTTTAGAAAAATTGTTGTATATCAAATTTATCCAAAATCATTTAAAGATTCAAATGGAGATGGATTTGGTGATCTTATGGGTGTTATTGAAAAACTAGATTATCTAAGTTTTCTAGGAGTAGATTATATTTGGATGACTCCTTTTTATGTATCTCCTCAAAGGGATAATGGCTATGATGTTGCAGACTATTTAAATATAGATCCAAGGTTTGGAACCATGGAAGATTTTGATAATCTAGTTAAAGAAGCAAACAAGAGAAATATAGGAATAATGCTTGATATGGTATTTAATCACACATCAACAGAACATAAGTGGTTTAAAAGAGCATTAAATGGTGAAAAGAAGTATAAAGATTTTTATATATTCAAAGAAAAAATGACCAATTGGCAATCGAAGTTTGGAGGAAGTGCTTGGGAGTATGTTGAAAAGTTTGGAGAGTATTATCTTCATTTATTTGATGTAACTCAAGCTGATCTAAATTGGGACAATGAAGAAGTTAGAAAAAGTATATACGATATAGTTAACTTCTGGCTTAAAAAAGGAGTAAAGGGCTTAAGATTTGATGTAATAAATCTTATCTCAAAGCCAGAGGTGTTTGAGGATGACTTCGAAGGAGATGGAAGAAGGTTTTATACAGATGGACCAAACATCCATAAATATTTAAAGGAGCTCAATCAAAATACATTTGGTAAATATGATGATGTTATAACTGTTGGTGAAATGTCATCAACTACAATAGACAATTGCATAAAGTATTCAAATCCAGAGGAAAAAGAGCTTTCGATGGTATTTAATTTTCACCATTTAAAGGTTGACTATAAAGATGGAGATAAATGGGCTCTTATGGATTTTGATTTTATGGAACTAAAGAATATTTTTAATACATGGCAAATTGGAATGCAAAAGGGCAATGGATGGAGCGCTGTATTTTGGTGTAATCATGATCAACCAAGAATAGTATCAAGGTTTGGTGATGATAAAAAATATCATAAAGAATCAGCAAAAATGTTAGCAACAGCTATTCATATGCTAAGGGGAACCCCATATATTTTTCAAGGTGAAGAAATAGGAATGACCAATGCATATTTTGATAAAATTGAGGATTACAGAGATGTTGAGTCTATAAATTACTATAAAATATTAAGGGAAAATGGATTATCTCATGATGAGGTTATGAATATTATAATGGAAAGATCAAGGGATAATTCAAGAACACCTATGCAATGGGATAATAGCTTAAATGCTGGCTTTACAAAAGGAACACCATGGATAAGT
>JAOAFH010000012.1 GCA_026416355.1 Clostridiales bacterium
TCCATTTAATTTATCTATTTGATCAATATATTTTAAATTTCCTTCACTATCTAAAACTCTCATTGTAATTGTTTGTTCTTTGTTTGTAGTAATAGTTATTTTATACTTACTTCCATTTTTATATACAGTAACCTTTAATGACTTATCTTGTGATTGTGCAGATGCAACAACCTTATATTCTTCTTGATTTTGATTACTACCACTTGAAGTACTTCCACCTGATGTTCCTCCTGTACTTCCACCACTTGAAGTACCTCCGCCTGATGTATTACCTGTATTTACATTTGCTGCTCCATCTCCCTTTATATCCATCTTTCCATTTCCATCTATCTTTTCAACCTTAGAATTTTTATCAACTACAACTTCAATGTTCTTATCTGAACTTATTTTTGATACCTTGGCATCAACCAGTTCTAATTTTGCTTCTTGACTAACTTCAAGATTTTTAACTTCACCACTTATTTTTACATCTGCCTTTGATTCAAGCTTTAAGTTTTCTACCTTTCCTTTAATTTCAACTTTCTTATCTGTCTTAATAATTAAATCAATTCCTATAGCTTCGTTAGCAATAACTTCTCCACTTTCTAATATTTCAACTGGCTTTTCAAATTTACCTTTTAATTCTATCTTTGGAGATTTAACTAATACTTTACCAAGTGTTCCTTCTTGTACTTCTAATTTTAAGTTTGTAAAAACAACAGTTTGTTCAATGTTTGTCTTATCACTTACAACAACTCTTAGATTTTCTGATGCATTAACCTCCATTTTTGAAGAACTTACATTCTTTAAATATATACTATTTTCTCCACCTGATAAAATGACAATCTTAGCTGCCTTAACTGTATCTAAAGTTGAAACTCCATTTTTCCCAGGGTTTACAAATAAGGTGCCTTTAACTTCAATATTTTTTAATGTTACTTTATTTGCTTCTATGTAAAGGTTCTTATTTGCTATTGTATCCTTTAATACAACATTTTCACCTGAAACCTTTACATTATATGTGCAATTATTTAATTTGTCATCTGTCTTAACGTCTGTATACTTAATTGTAGCCTTTTGTAATACATCCTCTGGAACTGCATCTGTCCCACCTAATGCAATAGTTATAGAATCTATTTCTCCCTTTTCTTGAATAAATTTTACTATATCCTCATCAATAGTATTTGAAGCTAAAAACACATAAGAACCTGTAGTGGCTGCAAGTGGACTTGCTGAAAGAGCATCTGCAAATTCTTTCCCAATTTTACCTTGACCTATAGCGATATAAATTTTATTAAAATCTAATATATTTGAAAAATATTTTGCTATTTCAAGATTTGTTTTAAACCTATCAGTTCCAGATATTCTTTCTGAATTATTAATTTTTAATTTGACATTATCTGAAATGGCATTAGGTCCACCTATAATATATACCTTAGATTTTTTATTTTTATCTAGATATTGTTTTATTTTAATTGGTAGTGAATTTTTCTGTGTTAAAAGTATTGGCCAACCCATTTTTGCTGCAATAGGTGCAATAGAAAGTGCATCAGGGAAATCTTCTCCACTTGCAATAACTGCATTTTCGCCTTCTATTAATTTTGCAACTTCATATGAAGTAGAGTATCTATCCTGTCCCCATACTCTAGTAACTTCTAAGTTTAACCCCTTCAACTCTGATTCTACATTTAAAGATACAACTTTATCTCCACCTACTATATATGCCTTTTTTGCATTTAGTCTTTTAATTTCTTCCTTAATTTCACTTGGTACACTATTTTTATTTACTAAAAGAATTGGTGCATTGTATTTTTTAGCAAGAGGTGCGGCACACAGTGCATCTGGATAATCTTCTCCACTAGCTATAACTACATATTCTGACCTATTAAAACCATTTCTTGAAATTGCAGCGGATGTTTTATATCTATCTACACCATAGTATCTTAAACTTTTACCACTTACAATTTCTGCTGCTCTAAAATTTGTATGTGGCAATAAACCAATTATTATTGAACTTGCTAAAAGACCTGCTACAAGCTTTTTATTCATTTAAATCCCCCTCTCAAATACCATTATAGATTAATTATAGCACAAATGTATATTTTATACAAAACCCAGGACAATTTCCTGGGTTTTGTATAGTTAATTTTACTTAACAATAAACTCAAATGATTTAGATAAAATCTTCATATTTTCTTCAAGTTCCCATATAAATGTCTTTATTTTGTATCCCTTTGTGTTGCTACCTAATTTTAAATTAGCACCCATTTGAACTGTGTCATTTGGTTTAATAGTATACTTACCTGATACATACTGAACAAGCCTATTATGTTCATCAAATAATCCAACTATCAATGTTGCTACTCTTTCTGCTAATGTTACATTCTTAGCATTTACTCTTACTTTTGCATCTTGTCCAGCCTTAAACTCAACTTTGTCTTCTACGCTAAGTTCTATTGGATATATTAGCTTAACTTCATAGTTTACTACAGTTCCATCCTCTGCTGTAACTTTAATCTTTGCAATACCTGGAAGTGTCTGTGCTTGTGTTATTTCTACCTTTGCTTTGTTATCTTCAGCTTCTGCTGTAACAATATATTCTTTTTCCATCTCAACTTCATATACATATTCTCCATTTTTATTTAATTTTAATTCTTCACCATTTACATATATTGCTTTTAGATTTGCATTACTATTTCGTTCATCAAAAACATTTACTGTGAATCCTAGTTTATCTCCATTTGTAAATTCAACTTGTAATACATAATTTCCTCTATCTAGTTTCTTTAGATATTCTGATTTAACAAATAACTTGTTTTCCTTCAATTCATAGTTAGTATTTTCAACAACTATATTGTTTGTGCTATTGTTGTTTATTAAAACAACTTGTTTTATATTTCTATCATATTCATTTGGAATATATAATTCAACTTCTAAGTCCTTATCTGAAGTTCTATCGAAGCTCAAGAAATTATCTATTGATATAGGATAATTTATTCTGTTATATACATATATTACTTTTCCTGATGTATTTCCTGCAAAATCAACTACGTCAAGTCTTACAACGTTTAATCCTTCTTTTAGATTGATAGTATAGCTATATTCCTTTGAAACTCCTGTTGCAACTTCGTTTTCTTCAGTAAATACTTGATTGTTGTTTATATATACTCTGTATCCTAAGGTATTGTCTTGAGCCTTAAAATTAAGTTCTAATTTATCATTTTCTACTACTACAATATCCTTTTTATAGTTTAATGTGTCAACACAAGGTGCAACTGTATCACAATATACTTTGTAGACATATTTATTAATATTGCCTGCCATATCTTCAATTTCAAAGAATATTCTGTTCAAACCTTCATTTAATACAATTTCTTTGTTAAATGCACCTTCAGCAATATCAACAGGGTCTCCATTAATCTTTAAACTCTTTAACTCTTCATTAATGAAACCAAATATTTTAACATTATTTTGGTTATAGAAAGGCGTACTAGATAGATTGTTTCCAAACTCATCATAAACTGTTACTGTTGGGAAATCTTGATCAACATAAACGTTTATCATACCAATTCCCCAGGCACTTTTTTCATTTACTACATTTAGTCCAATTAAGTTGTAACCCTTTTCTAAGCCTGTAACTTTGAATTCTACTTCGCCATTTATATCTTTCTTTTCAATAGTCTTTATTACTTCATCATTTAACACAATTTCAACTTTATCGTAATTATACTCCTCTGAAACCTTAAACTTCAAATTATATTCTTTCTTATTTGTATTAAAATATAATGGACTTAAAACTTCTATAGGGAAGAAGCAAACATTAAAGTTCCCTTCAAATAATATCTCATCATCCTTAATAATTTGATATTCATATTTTTCAACTTTAAAGCTATCTGTTGAAACTTCTATATTAAATGTACCATCGTTAATTACATTAAATCTTCCATCTTCTACTTCCTCTAATGTTGCATCATCCTTTGCTATATTATGCTTTACCAATACATACATACCATCATATGCTTTGTTAGTCTCTATTTTTCCAACTATCTTTGCAGTCTTTGTGTTATAAACTACATTATCTTTTTCAACAAAAACATTAATTTCCTCTATCTTTTTCACATTTAGTTTTACCTTTTTAACTGTTTGATTTCCTGCAAAATCAACAATCTTAAATTCAAATTCATTTTTACCTATCTTAACATCAACTGGTATATTGTACTTTTTAATTGAACCTTCTAATTTTTGTGATGCATTAACATCTACTAAGTCACCATTTAAATATAAAGTATATCCTGTTAAATTATCCTTAACTGTAAACTCTAAATTGTATTTTGTTGATGATTTTTCAATTACTTTGTCCTCAAGCCCTTCAAATTCTGGTGCCTTTGTATCTAATATAAATTTTTGTCCTACAGATGCAAAGCATTTGTTTTCTTTATCAAATAGTGCAACAGTTAATGAATATTGTCCATCCTCTAAATTCTCCTTAGTCAAATCAAGAATATTGTCTGTTAATTCTTTTTCTATTTTATTAGTATTACCTATTTTTTCTATAGTCATTAAAACTTTGCTTAAGAAATACTTTGCTGATGGACTTATTTCAAATTCAAATGGAGTTAACCTATTTGTTACTTCATAACCTAAAGCTGGTTCAAATTGTGTCTCTAATGGTTTCTTAATAGTTATGAATTGATTATCCAATTTAACAATTTCCAAACCTATATTTCCAGCAAAATCTAATGCTGCAACTGCAACCTCATTTATTCCTTGTGGAATGTAAACATCCTTTTCAATATTAAGTGCACTTATAAATTCTGGATTATTATCATTTTCGCCTCTAATTATTAAATAGCCATAAATTCCAACGTTGTCTTTGCTTCCTTCAAAATTAAAGTTAAATACATTACCTTCTTTCTTTGTTGCATCAACTTTAACCTCTGGTGCTGTTAAATCAACTTTAACTGGCATTTCTACTTCTTGCCATTTTGCACCTTCATAATCAACTCGTGATTTAAATCTTAAATAGTACTGTCCTTCCTTTGCAACACTCTGATTACCCAAAACATCATATAGTGTTCCATCCCAAACCCAATTAGGATTCATATATGCTGGTGTATATTGAGTTCCAAGATTCTTTCTAATATTAACATCATATGATAGCTCTCTTAATACATTTTTATTTTCATCAAGTAATTCCACTCTAAATTCTTTAGCGTTTCTTAAGAAGGTTAAATTAGGTTGAACATTGTCAAATAATCCATCTCCATTTGGAGAAATTGAAATCATATCTGGTGAAACAATTGGCATCAATGTATTGAAATCGAAACCTACATATCCTAAGTAATATCCATTCTTATCTGTCAAGCAAGCTACCCCGTAGTATGAATCATCTTCCCAAATTGGTGAATCAAGTACCCTAACTTCGTCCCATTTTCCATAAAACCCTATAAATGGAATTGTCATAGCAGGAGTTTTATTTTCTTTTTCTTCTATCTTAATAAAGCCTTCTAAGAATATGTTTTGTGGAACAGTATTATCTACATTTAAAATTACCTTTACTTCTGCCTCTTCATTTCCCTTTACAGTTACTTCATTATTTTCAAATTGAAGACTTGCACCATTAACCTTTGTTTCTTTAATATCTATAAACATACCCTTTATTATACTATTACTTAGTACACCAAATGGGTTTGAAAGTTTAAATGTTAATTCATCATTAGAAATATTTTTAATCTTTATTGTAAATTCCTTGTTTCCTGTAAAATCCTTTAATGCTATATTGGGTTTTCCATCACCATTTACTACATAAGCCTTTGCATTTATAGCTTTATCTGTTTTAATTAGCCCTGCACCTTGTTTTCTTGGTGAATATGGAAGAGCATTAGTATCCATTAGCTGTTCTGCTGAATTTGAAAGAAGAATTTTTGCTCTTTCAACAAGCACTCTTCCTGAAAGATTTGGATTGTTTTTCTTTAAAGCCTGTATAACAAGAGCTGCAGAACCTGAAGCATGTGGTGCTGCCATTGATGTACCACT
>JAOAFH010000017.1 GCA_026416355.1 Clostridiales bacterium
GTGCAAATATAGTTGTTCATTCAACAACTAAGTATCTTGATGGCCATGCAGTAAGTGTAGGTGGAGTAGTTATAGATGGTGGAAATTTTAATTGGGATAATGGTAAATTTGAAGAATTTGTAGTACCAGACCAAAGCTATCATGGAATAAGTTATGTAAAAACCTTTGGTAGAGCTGCTTATATAGTAAAAGCAAGAGTGCAGCTAATGAGGGATTATGGTAATTGTTTGAGTCCGTTTAATGCATTTTTGACAAATTTAGGGTTAGAGACATTACATGTAAGGATGGAAAGACATTGTAGTAATGCATATAAATTAGCTAAATGGCTAAATGATAATCCAAATGTTGAATGGGTAAATTATCCAATGCTAGAAAACTCAAAAACTTATAGTTTGTGTCAAAAATATTTAAAAGACGGTGGTGGCGGAGTATTAACATTCGGAATTAAAGGTGGAGTAGAAGCAGCTAAAAAATTTATGAATAAACTAAAACTTACTTCACTCGTTGTACATGTAGGTGATATAAGAACGTATGTATTACATCCAGCAACTACAACACATAGTCAGCTATCAGATGAACAACAACTAGCATCTGGAGTAACAAAGGATATGATTAGAGTATCTGTTGGTATAGAAAATATAAACGACATTATTGCAGATTTTTCACAAGCATTAGAGCTATAGTTTTGGGTGGAGGTGAAAAAATTGCCACTTGTTCTTAATAAAAATCTAGGTTGCTATGAACGCTTAATTAATGATGGAATTAAAGTATATTCAAATATAGAAAATTCAAATGAAAATATTTATAAAATAGGTATTTTAAACTTAATGCCAACAAAAATAGAAACAGAATATCAGCTTTTAAGAATTTTAGGCAAATCGGAGTTTTTATTAGATATTAAGTTTTTATATACAAAATCCTATGAATCAAAAAATGTTTCAATAGAGTATTTAAGAAAAAATTACATGACAATTGATGATTTAGGAAATGAAAAGTTTGATGGTTTTATTATTACAGGCGCTCCAGTAGAGACGTTGGATTTTGAAGAAGTGGCATATTGGAATGAGCTTGTAAAAATAATGGATTATGTAGATAAAAATTCGAAGACAATTGTATATATATGCTGGGGTGCTCAAGCGGGACTATATTATCATTATGGAGTGCCTAAATATCCACTAAATAAAAAAATGTTTGGAGTGTTTTCTCATAAAGTTTTAAATGATGAGTTTTTATTGTTTGATGGAATTAAAGAATTATTCTTTGTACCACATTCAAGACACACTGAAATTAAAAAAGAGGACATTGAAAATGTAGAAGAATTAGTAATGCTTGCTATATCAGAAGAAGCTGGAGTGCATGTTGTTGCAGATAAATCGAAAAAACACATATTTATTATTGGACATGGAGAATACGATAAATACACATTAAAAAATGAATATGAGAGAGATATAAATAATGGGGTAGATATTGATTTACCTAAAAATTATTTTATAAATGATAACCCAACTAATGAACCCATAGTAAGTTGGAGAGATTCAGGAGAAAAACTTTATTTAAATTGGGTAAAGTATTTTGTAGTCTAAATTCAGGTAAGGGGGTAAAAAATGTTTATAAGTGAGCTATTTAAAAATAAAAAAGTTGTTTTTTCATTTGAAATTTTTCCACCTAAATCTACATCTTCAATTAACACTATTTACAACACATTAAATGAACTGAATAATTTAAATCCAGATTATATAAGTGTGACTTATGGTGCAGGTGGTAGTGTAGCTAATAATAAAACTCTTGAGTTATCAGCATATATAAAAAATACATTAAATATAGAACCATTAGCACATCTTACTTGTATAAATTCAAAAAAAGAAGAAATAGATAACTTACTTTTGGAACTTAGAAAAAATAACGTTGAAAATATACTTGCTTTAAGAGGAGATGTACCAGATGATAACCTTAAAATAGGTGAATATAACTATGCTTATGAGCTTGTTGAGCATATTAATAATAAAAATAAATTTTGTATAGGAGCTGCTTGTTATCCAGAAGGGCATATTCAATCACAGAACTTAGAGGAAGATATAGATAATCTAAAGTTTAAAGTGGATTGTGGTGTTGATTTTTTGGTTTCACAGCTATTTTTCGATAATAATCTATTTTATAATTTTCTAGATAAATCCATTAAAAAAGGTATAAAAGTACCTATTCAAGCAGGAATAATGCCTGTAACTAATAAAAAACAAATTCAAAGGATTGTATCTTTGTGTGGTGCTAAATTACCAGATAAATTTATTAAGATAATGGATAGATATGAAAACCATCCTGAAGCATTAAGGGATGCCGGTATAGCATATGCACTTGAACAAATAGTAGATCTAGTTTCATCAGGGGTTTCTGGAATACATCTTTATACAATGAATAATCCTTATGTTGCAAAAAAAATTACAGAAGGAGTAAAAACTATATTAAACAGTCTAAATGATGTTAAGGAGGCAGTATAATGAAAAAGGTAGAAAGTTTTGAAACTGCAAAGGAATATGCAAAATATGTTCTTGATAAGGGATTTAGTTTAAAAATATATGGTGAGGATAATGAATAAGTTTGATTTAAATATAGATAAAAGTGAGGTTTTACGTTATTTAGGTTATAAATATCAATTGATAGATGAAAATTTAAGTAAAATGATAGATAAAGGAATAAAAGAAATAAAGGAACTGTCAAGACCAAGATATATAATTGATTACTTTGAAATATCAAAAGAAAATGCAATTATTAAATTGGAGGGCGATTTGCTTTATCTAGAAGGAAAAGATATATATAAACATTTAATAAATAGTAGTAAAGTAGTTCTTTTGGCAGCAACTTTAGGGATAGAAGTTGATAGAAGAATAAGTTATTATCAAAAAACAGATTTAACCTATTCACTTATTTTAGATGCTTGTGCAACACAGGCAATTGAGGAAGTATGTAATATTTTAGAAAATGATATTAGAAGTAAATTAAAAAAAGAAAATAAAGGATTAACCTACAGATTTAGTCCTGGATATGGAGATTTATCAATAGACATACAAAGCAGATTTATAAATATTTTAGATGCAACAAAAAAGATAGGGCTTACTGCAACGTCTGATAATATACTAATTCCACGAAAATCTGTTACCGCTATTATGGGGGTAGTTGAATCAAATATTAGTAATGAAAAAATAGGTTGTATAGGTTGTTCTAAGTATAATGATTGTAATTTCAGGAGAGTGGGTGAAGGCTGTGGACATTAGAGAATATATGAAGGAAAACATAGTTGTATTTGATGGAGCAATGGGGACAATGTTACAAAGAAAAGGACTTAAAAGTGGGGTTTTACCTGAGGTTTTAAATATAGAGGATAAGGATACTATAATTGATATTCATAGGTTATATATAAAAGCTGGTGCAAAGGTAATAACTACAAATACATTTGGTGCAAATAGACTTAAATTGTTTGATTGCAAATATACTTTGGAAGAAATTATAAAAGCAGCAATTTCAAATGCAAAGCAAGCAATTGAAGGAAAAGAAATATATGTTGCTTTAGATATTGGACCTTTAGGACAACTTTTAGAACCAATGGGCACTTTAAAGTTTGAGGAAGCCTATTCATATTTTAAAGAAGTTGTTGATTTAGGTGTAAAATATGGAGCAGATTTAATATTAATAGAAACAATGACTGATTTAGGTGAGGCAAGGGCGGCTGTTCTTGCAGCAAAGGAAAATTCAAATTTACCCGTATTTTGCACAATGTCATTTGAACAAAATGGGAGAACATTTTCGGGATGTGATGCTGTTTCAATGACTTTAACACTTCAGGGACTAGGGGTAGATGCTTTAGGGATAAATTGTTCGTTAGGACCACAAGAAGTAAAACCAATTGTAGAAGAAATACTAAGATACAGTAAAGTTCCTGTGATGGTTCAGCCTAATGCGGGTTTACCAAAAGTTATAAATGGTGAAACAGTTTATAACATTTCAAAGAATGTATTTTGCCAATCATTAGTTGAGCTTTGTAACAAGGGTGTGGGTATTGTTGGTGGTTGTTGCGGAACAGATGAAACTTTTATAGAAAAGTTAAGTAAAGAAGTATGTAATATAAAACCAATAAAAAGAGAAATAAAGCGAGTAAGTGCTGTTTGTTCTTATTCTAAAACAGTTTTAATAGATGGTGTAAGAGTTGTTGGGGAAAGAATAAATCCAACAGGTAAAAAGTTATTAAAAGAAGCATTAAGAAATAAAAATTTGGATTATATTTTAAAAGAAGCAATAAACCAGATTGAGGCAGGAGCAGATATATTAGACATTAATGTAGGCTTACTTGAAATAGATGAGAAGAATGTCATGGTTAATGTAATAAAAGAAATACAAGCAATATCTAATATACCACTGCAGATAGATTCAACAAATAAAGATGTTGTTGAAGTGGCATTAAGATTTTATAATGGAAAAGCTATATTAAATTCAGTTAATGGTGAAGACAAAGTATTAGAAACACTTCTTCCTTTAGTTAAAAAATATGGGGCAGCAGTGATTGGATTAACATTAGATGAGAGAGGGATACCAAGTTCTGCAGAAGAAAGAATAAAAATAGCTGAGAAAATAATAAATAGAGCAAAAGAATATGGAATAGATAAAGAGGATATTTTTATTGATTGTTTGACTTTAACAGTTTCAACCAGCCAAGAACAGACACTAGAGACTCTAAAGGCTATAAAATATATTAGAGAAAAATATGGTGTAAATACTGTTTTAGGGGTTTCTAATATTTCATTTGGTCTTCCAAGAAGGGACTTAATAAATAGAACTTTTTTAGCAATGGCACTAACATCAGGACTTACTCTCCCAATTATTAATCCACTTGATAAAGATATTATGGATACTATAAATTCTTTTAAAGTTTTGAATGGAGAAGATTTGAATGCAAATAATTATATAAAAACATATATAAATGCTATTGATAGCAATAAAACTCCTAATAAAGTTTTAGAAGGAGATAATAGTAAGTATGATTTACATGAAATAATAATAAAAGGGTTAAAGGATGAAGCACAAAACGCAACAAAGGAATTACTAAAAAATAAACAGGAGTATGAAGTTATAAATGACTATATTGTTCCAGCACTTGATTGGGTAGGCAATAAATTCGAAAAAGGTGAAATATTTTTACCACAGCTTATTCAATCTGCAGAAACGGTTAAAAAATCATTTGAAGTTATTAAGTCTAAATTATTAGAGTGTGGCAAGGGTAGTGAATTAAAGGGTAAAATTGTTTTAGCAACAGTTAAAGGAGATATTCATGATATAGGTAAAAATATTGTTAAAGCAATACTTGAAAACTATGGATATGAAGTAATAGATTTAGGTAAAGATGTACCTAAGGAAAAAGTTTTAGAAGCAGTTTTAAAGCATGATGTCAAATTAGTTGGATTGAGTGCCCTTATGACCACAACAGTAAAAAGTATGGAAGAAACAATTGCTTATATAAGACAAAAAAGAGAAGATTGTGTATTTTTTGTAGGGGGAGCAGTTTTAAATAAAGATTATGCTAAAATGATAAACGCTGACTTTTATGCAAAGGATGCAATGGAAGCAGTTTCAATTGCAAAGAAAGTGTTAGGTTAAAGAAACTTATAATAAATACAGCTTGACTAAGATTTTTAGTCAAGCTGTTTTTTCCTATTTTTAAAATAAACTATTTTTAAATCAGCTTCAGTGGCAAGATCCTTGGCAATATCAAAGTTAGAACCTATTGATGCAATGTTATGTGCATCAGATCCAATTGTAACATATTTACCACCAATTTCTTTAAACCTTTTTAATACATCAAGCATATTTTGAGCTGTAATTTTATTTTCAAGTCTTCGTGTATTTATTTCAATAGCTTTTTCACGATATGCAACTACTTTTAATATTTCATCAATTATTTCTTTAAAGTCATTGTAATACAATTCTGTATCATCATATTTTGCATATCTTGTAACATAATTAATATGGCCTAAACTATCAAAGAAATCACTTTCTTTTATGCACTTATACATATAGTTTAAGTAGTGTAGATAAGAATCCTTTTTATCTCTATTCTCATAAAATCCAGGTTGGAATATGTCTATGTTATCTACAACATGAATGGAGCCTATAACATAATCGAACGGATAACTATTAATTAATTTTCTATTTTCTTCAATACAATCATCTCTAAGACCTAATTCGATTCCTATTAAAAAGTCATTTGAACGATATTTCTCATATTCTAAAAAATAATTATTGCAGTCAAATATAAAGCTTCCTTCTATTGGGTAATTTAAATCCATATGGTCTGTAACTATAAGTCCAAGACCTTTATCTTTTGAAGTCTTAATTGCATTTTCTATTAGCATTGTAGAATCTGTGGAAAAAGTTGAATGTATATGACAATCAAAAAACATTGTATTACCTCCTAAAGTTTAGTACAAAAAAATTATACCATAATTTAATAAATTAAAATAAATTAAAATTATGTTGGGGGTAAAAATTAAAACATATATTTTGGTAGATATAGAAGTTAAATAATAAAAAATAAGAGTCATTAAACAACACAATTGATAATGACTCTTGTTTTTTATTATAGGTGGCTTTTAATTAAGTTTATAATATATTTCCTATCTTCAGGATTACTTTCAAAATTAATATTATCAACGTTTATTTTTAATATTGGAGAAATAGAGTATTGTCCAAAGTACTCTTGATAGTTTTTGTTTAATCTTTCCCAATAGTCTCTTTCAACTATTTTTTCGTAATCTCTTCCTCTTTTGTTAATTCTATTTATAGCCTCATCAACTGAAACCTCAAGATAAACCATAAGCTTAGGAGGGTGACAATGCTCAAGCATATTTTCAAATAGCTCTATGTATAGCTCAAATTCCTCCTTAGACATTTCTCCACTTTCCATAAGCATTTTTGCAAAAATTACATCACCATAAATACTTCTATCCATAACTGCGTTTTGAATGCAGCATGCTTCCTTTATGTGTTTAAAGCGTTTGTTTAAAAAGAAAATTTGTAGTGGAAAACTATATCTATGTCTATCATAATAGAACTTTTCAAGTATAGGATTATTATAAACAGGTTCTTCAAAAGGAACAAATCCTTCATCTTTTAAAATATTCATTAGGGTAGTTTTCCCAGCTCCAACAACTCCATCGATTACTAGCATATTCCAAAATCCTCCTTTGTTTATCTTGCTGAGGGCATTTTGATAAAACATTTTATTCTCCCCTTTAATTGTAGTCAATCTATAATAGTATATTAGAAAATGCATATATATTTCAAGGGGAAGTTTATTACAAAAAATTAAGGGGCATATGCCCCTTACATGAAAATTTTAATTTCGTGGTGTTTTTCATCATTAAACAAAGGAATGTAGTTTTCGTTAATAGTGTTACCATCGATTTCAATTTTTTCAACTCCTGTATTTTTGGAGTTTTTGTTGTAAATTGTTATATCGTAGATAGTGTTGTTGAAGGTATATGTTATTTGATATTCCTTCCAGTCTTTTGGTATACAAGGATTTATTATTATTTTATCTGCTAATTTATTAAACCCTAGTATTCCCTCAAGACCAACTTTATACATCCATCCTGATGAACCAGTATACCAAGTCCAACCACCACGACCTACATGGGGTTCAACAGCGTATACATCTGCAGCCATAACATATGGTTCAACTTTGTATTTTGCACATTCTAGTTGGGTATTGGTATGGTTGATTGGATTTATCATGTCAAATAGTTTAAATGCCTTATCTCCTAAACCAAGTTTTGTATATGCAAGAACAACCCAAGTTGATGCATGTGTATATTGACCACCGTTTTCTCTTACACCTGGTACATAACCCTTTATATATCCAGGGTTTAGATTGCTTTTATCAAATGCAGGTGTAAATAGTTTTATTAACCCATCGTCATATGAAACTAAATATTTTTCAACAGCATCCATTGCCTTCAATGAACGTTCCTTGTTACCTGCACCTGATATTAGTGACCAAGACTGAGATAATGAATCAATTTTACATTCTTGATTTGAGCTAGAGCCAAGAGGAGTACCATCATCAAAGTATGCACGTCTATACCATTCTCCGTCCCAAGCATTTTCTTCTATTGAATTTATAATAAATTTCAAATGTTTTTTATACTCATTAGCTCTATCAAAATCATTTAACTTTTCACAAATTGGTATAAATTTGTTTAATATGTCATATAAAAACCAACCAAGCCATACACTTTCTCCTTTGCCTTTATTACCAACAGTGTTCATACCGTCATTCCAATCCCCACATCCCATAAGTGGGATACCGTGTTCACCATATTTTAAGCCACGATCAATTGCTTTGATACAATGTTCATATACGCTTCCACGTATATTGGATATTCTTGGTATGCCATATCTTTCATCGGTTGTATCGTCTAGAGGCTCATCTTCAAGATAGTTTACTTCAATATTTAGGATGTCAAAATCTCCTGTTTTATTTAAGTACTCAGCTGTTACATAAGGAAGCCATAGAAGGTCATCTGAGAACTTAGTTCTAATTCCTTTATCACAGCTTCCAGGATGCCACCAGTGTTGAACATCACCTTCAACAAATTGGTGAGCACAATGTAATATTATTTGAGATTTTGCAATTTCAGGCTTAATGTTAATAAAGCTCATTACATCTTGAAGTTGATCTCTAAATCCATAGGCACCACCTGATTGATAGAATGCGGACCTTGCCCAAATTCTGCAACACAGTGTTTGGTATAAAAGCCAAGTATTCATTAAAATATTAAAAGATTTATTAGGTGTTTTTATCTTTATTGTGTCAAGTAAGCTTTGCCACATTGAAATAGATTCGGTTAATTTATTTTTACAGAAATCTATATTCTTGTAGCTTTGTACAAATTTATTTAAGTCTTCATAGTTTAAACAGCTACCTAACATTAGAGATATTTCCATAGAGCTATCTTTATCTATTTCAATTCTATTTTGAATTACACAACATGGATTATATCCTGCTCCAGTTGTATTGCTTAATTGTTCATATTTTAATCCAATAGGAGAGGAGAGTTTATTTTCATCATCTATAAATTCAGCTAAATCTCCTGTGTAGCTATAAACATCTTTAGATGATGAAATATACATTAGTCTATTTGGAAAATCAGTATTGTAGCTGTTTTTAAATATAAATGTGTTAAGTTCTTTATTAAACTCACTAACAATATACGGGTTAGTTAAATATGGTGTAACTCCTAAAACAGGTTTAACGTAATAGAATACAGATAGTTTTCTTGATTTATTTGAGTTATTTTTGATGTTAACTAAAGATATTTTAACCATATCATCCTTAGGAACAAATAATGTAAGCTCACATTGTAAACCATTATGTTGATGTTTATAAGTTACATAACCTGTTCCGTAATGAACAATATAGTCATTAGTGTGTCTTACTGGTCTAGGAGTTATAGTAAAGTATTCACCAGTTTCATCATCCCTTATAAAAATTGTTTCATAAATATTATCAATAATTGTGTCGTTGCTCCAAGGGGTTAATTTATTCTCACGGCTATTTTCAGAGAATGTATATCCACCACCAGATTCAGTTGATATAAAACCAAATCTGTTGTTGGCAACAACATTTATCCATGGCATAGGTGTTAAAACATGATCGTTAAGTTTTATTACATACTCGCGACCTTCTTTGTTAAAACCACCATATCCATTGAATATATCTAATTGTTCTTCAAGTAATGGTTTTTCATCAAAATTAATATCAATTTGGTGTTTTTGAAGTCTTGGTAAAGAAGGTTTTTCTTCTTCGATTAAAAGTTGTTTTGCTATATTTCCTGTATCAGCATCAATAACTAATCTAGATACTGTATAAAGAAGATTAATATCTTCTTCAGGAATGTTATTTTGACTTCGTATAAATATACCACCATATTTGTCTAACTGATCACGATTGTTGTTGCTACTAATTACATCTCTGATTAACGATTGAAGAGGTTGTAAATAGCCAGCTTCTTCATTTACCAATATAACAAGATCTGTTAAAAGCCCTCTGGTTCTAAAGTATTCATGACATTTTATCATAACTTCCACTAGGTCAACATAGTCAGCTTTACTTATTTTAGTAAGTATTATAGGTAAATCTCCTGATATACCATATGCCCAAAGTGAAGGCTGACCTTTAATATTTTTAAAAATATAGTCGCTATATTTTCTACGAATATTTGTAGGATAAATAATATGCTTTAAAATATTAAAGAATATTTCCTTTTCATCTGCAGTAATTGACAAATATTTTTCTTCCATTTGTGCCCTGAGGTAGGATAGACTAAAGCTTCTATCAATGTTATAAATTTCATTATATTTTTTACAAAGTTCTATACATTGGTCTCTATCATTTGCAATTCCTGTTATAAAAGCAATTACAACAGATGAATTAGGTTTTAGAGTAACTCTTTTTCTTATACTAAAAATAGGGTCTAAAACTGCACCAGTTGTGTTAGTTAGTGGAGTAGATAGTGCTTTTGGATTAAGTAGATTGTTTCCACGTCCTATAAATTTAGAACGGTCTGTTTCAATTTCTATGTTGTCACTGAACACTTCAGTACAGAGTGTATGGAATGCCCATACGGTTTTTTTGCCATGTTCTCTTGGTCTTCTTGATGCAATTAAACTATTAAATTTTTCTAAGAACTCAGTTCTAATAAATAAATTATTAAAAGTAGGGTGAGAAATATCTGCCATTAAGCTAGACAATGTAATTTCCATATAGCTAGTAATTTCTAATGTTTTTTCTTCAGAACCCATGTTACTAAGAACTATTTTTTTGATTTCACAGTTGTCTTCAGGGCTAATACATATTTCAGTAGTTGTTTCTATATCGGTATCCATTCTATATATTTTTACTTTATCGTCATTAAATGTTACTTCATATTTGTTTGGCTCTGTTGAAGTAGGTTCAAGTGTATTTGACCAAACTGTATTTGTAGAGGTATCTCTTATATAAACAAATGAACCATACTTTTTATCCATAGGATTGTCACGCCATCTTGTCAAATAAATATCTCTCAGTTTTAAATAGTTTGAACCATAATCACTAATCATTGTTGAAAAATCACCATTTGAAAGTAAATGACAATTTGGAATATCCTTTAGAGGATATTTAATAATCTTAGTGTAATCAACGGTTGTAAATTGTGGTTTTTCAAATGGTTTAATATTTTCTTTTATATTCTTTGTGATTATTGTTCTAACAGGTATCTTTTCTTGGAGTAAAAATTCACCAGCTGTTACACTTGGTATACTGTGAAATCTCTCAATAAATATATTAGCATTGAGATAATTGTTTATTGAAGTTAAAATCATACCTTGGTGATGGGCCATAAAGCTTTGTACAACACCATAGGTTGAATCCTTTTGAGTTCTGTCAGGTGTAAAATCGATGGCTTCAAAGAAACCATATTTTCCAATTAGATTATATTTAATTAGTTGCTTTATATTTTCTATAGCCTTTCTTGGACTGAATGGAAGTACTAGTATTGTAGAATAAGGTGATATAACCATATCCTTAGACAAACCACGTTTTAAACCAAGTGCTGGAACTCCAAATGCTTTATATTGATAATTAAGTAGAATATCAAAACCATAGTAGCCAGATTCAGATGTACCCCATGGAACCATTCTATCTGTGCCATAATTAATTTGTGCTCTTATAACTGTTTTATAAGTTTCATCAATTAATGTATGACTATAGTTTTTCATTATTATGGCTGGCATGAAGTACTCAAACATTGTTCCGGTCCATGAAACTAAGCTTAGATATCCATCAATTTCTGTAAGAGCTCTTCCAAGTTTAAACCAATGATCAATTGGCACCTCTCTGTTAATTACAGCAAGGTAACTTGCTATTCTAGCCTCTGATGCTAATAGGTCATAGTAAGAATTTGTTAACCTGTTGTTTTCTGCATCAAAGCCAATAGAGAAGAGGCCACGTTTTTTATCATATAGTGGTAAAAACTTAGTTGAAGTAATAATATTATCAAGTCTTTCTTTGTTTTTAATTAAGTTATTAATTAGAGATTCACATTGTTTTTTACAAATATGAAGCTCTTCATCCAGTAGTTTTAATATTTCATATTCAATGTTATTAACTTTTCCCTTTAAAGAGCTTATTTCGCTAGAAATACTGGAATATAATTTAGGTAAATCAACCAATTTTGAATCTCTAATATTATTTATTGATTTGTTTAAGTTGTCATATATACTGTTTGTTACTAAAAATTCTAGTTTGTTTGAAAAAACTATTTGAGGATAGAGTTTAGCATAATCCTTAAGCTCTTCTAATTTTTCTAAAACAGTTTTATTTAGACTTGTTTCTTTTAAATTATCAATTAACTCAAATAGATTTTCTTTATCAGGTATACTAGATGATTCTTCGCTTATTGAGGATAAATCTTCTAGCCCATCCTCAAAAGGATATTCTAACGGAGATTTATTTAGATAATTGTCAATTGATACTTTAGTCACCATTAAATATGCAATAAAGTTTCCATTATCAACTGTGGATATATATTTAGGATGCAGTACTGCTAAACTTCTAGTATCGTACCAGTTATATAAATGACCGTTCCATTTATCCATTTTTTCAATAGTAGAAAGAGTTTTATCAAGCATTTCACTAAATTTTTTTACGGTTATATAACCAAAGTCCACTGCACTACACATAGATAATATTAAAAAACCTATATTTGTAGGTGAAGTTCTATGTGCAACTTTAAAAGTTGGCACTTCTTGTATATTATCCACAGGTAGATAGTTGTTTTCTTCATTAAATATATCTTCGTAGAATTTCCACGTTCTAACTGCAATATTTCTAATTAGTCTTATATCTTCAGTTGATGGTTCATAAACATTTATTGCATCAGGTTGACTGATTTTATATGCAATATATGGTGCTATTAGCCAAATAAATATTAGTGGAGCAGTTATTACTAAAGTTTTGACATTAAATACTGTACCAATTAAAGTAATAATACTAAGAATAATAGATGAAGGTAACATATTTTTGTTATAGGATTCTAAGGTATTTTTAGAAGTTTTTTCAGCATCAGCTGCAGTAACCCACTCAAGCATGTTTTTGTGTGATATGTAAACCCTATATAATGTTTTGGTTATTGCATCTAATGATATAAAACTTAAATATGGTAAAAACATTAGGTTTAAAAAACATTGATAAAACACATTTTTAAAGCCATAAATAATGTTGCTATTTAAACGCCTATTTTTTATTTTGTAGTATTTTAATTTAAAGTAGTCTACAAAGCTAAATATGGTTGCCAAGAATATAGAAAGTAAGCTTAATATTATAATGTTTATTGAACTAGCCCCAAATAACAATATTGAAACAATTATTAAAAGACTGTGATTAATAGGTAATAGACTACGTCTTAGGTTGTCAAATATTTTCCATTTTGAAATAGAATTAATTGGATTAAACTTTTTTTCACCATAGGCATTTTTAACAAATCTTGAGAGCCATATAATTGTTTGCCAGTCTCCACGAATCCATCTATGCATACGTTGAATATATGAACTAAATTTTTGTGGAAAACCATCAATTAATTGAATATCCGTAGCAAGCCCAACTCTAAGGTAACTACCTTCAATTAGGTCATGGCTTAACAGTGTATTATCAGGAATAGAGGTATCTAAAACACTTAAGAATATATCAATATCGTATATACCTTTTCCTGTAAATATTCCTTCTTTAAATAAATCCATATAAACATCAGAGATAGCACCACTATATGTATCAACTCCGCCATCACCGGCATATATTCTAGTAAATTTAGATTTGGTAGAACTATCAATATCGATACCAATTCTAGGTTGGATTAAACCATATCCTTCAATTACAGAGTTTGTTTCGTGATTTAAAACAGCTCTATTTAGAGGATGTGATATAGTTCCTATAAGTTTTGCTGCTGCACCTATAGGCAATTTTGTATCTGCATCTAGTGTAATCACATATTTAGCATCAAATAGATTTGTAATGTCACCAGATATAACATTAAAGGTTGTATCTTCATATCCTCTAATTAATCTGTTAAATTCGCAAATTGCACCTCTTTTTCTTTCATATCCCATGTATCTATTTTGGGATTCATTAAATATTCTTTTTCTGCACAAGAAAAAGAATTTATCTTCTTTGTATTTTTCATTAAGTTCTCTTATTAATTTTAAGGTGGTATTTATTATTTCATTATCATTTTCTTCAATTTCATTATCGCTATCTTTTAAATCGCCGAGTAAAACAAATGATACATTTTTATCGTTATTTGCAACATATGTAATTTCGAGATTTTTAACTAATTCCTTAGCTCTTTTGACATTAGGAATAAGTGTTGGAACTATTATAATTGTTTTACAATCATCAGGTATAGAATCAGAAAAATCAAGCTTAGGTAAAAAACTTTGTGGCATATTATTTACTACAAATCTGTTAACAAGATTAATAGATATATCTAAAGCTGGAGGTAATACAATTAGCAAAGTTAATATTGTATATAAATTTTCTAAACCATTTGGCGAGTAGTTATAAGAATATCTTGCATAAAATAGAGCAATTAATGTTGTTAATGAAAATATAGGTAACAAATAATTGATTATTGTTGCTTTGCGCTTTTTGTTTTTAATTTCAAGCCTTTTTAGCAATTCCTCCAACCCGTTATCTATTAAATAATAACCAATATGTTTTTCCTTGGTACTTGAGGTTGCATTTTCACAACAATCAAGTGCAGTTTTAGCTATATATGTTTCAGACAGTTTATACTCCTTTGATAGCTCGGTTATTTTTTTTCTGTAGTAATTTCTTGTTTCAAAATCCTGTTTTGAATAGAAATTAGAAGGATCTTGACGAAGTATTCTCTCTACATATGATAATTCTTCAAAAAGGTCTTCAAAGTTAAGAGATATAACAAACCTTAAGCTTGTTATTGCATTTCCAATTGAAACTTGTAATTTTGCTTGTTCTTGGTGTTCATGATGAATGACATCATCAATTGTAAAGTCATATTCAAATAGTTTATCGTTAATTAAATCCATCAATTCATCAACTGGTTTTGTTGTCTTTTTAACAAAAAGAAGAACTCTTTCAATATAATGGTAATCAATAGATTCCATAGATTTTAATTTTTTATCAACAGCAGAAATTATATCGTTTATATCCATATCATAAAAATTATTTACGGTATCCCATGTATCTTGAACATGAGACAATTTTAAGCATATTGTATTAAGATATTCAATTAAGGATATCTTAAGCATTGGTTCAAGAGACCAAAGTTCAAACATTGTAAGTGGGGTGACCTTTTGATAGCTTTCTATAAAAGTCAAAAGGTTATCCCTATCAAGTCTACCATCTGTATGGCAAACAAGTTCATAACATACTGCAAAAATTCTAGGCATACCTTTAAATAGACTATTTTTTAAATATAATAGTTCTTTAAAAACATCTTTATTAAGCTGATTTACAAGAACTTTATATTGTTCTTCTATAATATAATAATTATCTAGTAACCATTCAGAAGGGGGGCAGAGCAAGGCTTCCTTTTTGGATTTGTCTGCTAAGCCCTTATATACATCAGTTATATTTTTGAAGTTTTCGTTAAGTCTTGAAAGAAGAATATCGTTAAAATTATCATCAACTTTATGTTCTTTTGCTACATCAACAGCATGTTTTGATAATTCATCAAGAGATAGTATTCCGCCCTTGGTTGATAATGGTTGCTTTTTGTCAAGATATAAAGCCACATTATCGCCCCTTTCTTTTGCTATTTATTAATAATAAGCCTTTTGAGTCTATCAGTAATATCTTGAGATATTTCGTTTGCAAATTCTTCATTGTATCCTTCAATATAAATTTTTAGAATTGGTCTATGGTCATCTGGAAGAATAATCGCATAACCTTTATCAGAAGTTAATTTTATTCCTTCAAAAAGCTCAATGTTTTTATTATTTTGTTCTATAAGTTGCCTAATAATTCTTCCACGTTCAGAAAATGCACATTCTATTTCTTGCTGTTTTAAATAAAGTTTTGGTAGATCATGTATTACAGCATTTAAATCTATAGAATTTGATACTAAGAATGTTGTTATGTATGCAATGGAAAGTATTGCATCAAAGTTTAATATGTATTGAATATTTAATGTTAAATCATCAGAAATACTAAGTAGCTCATTCATAATTTCAGATGAACTAGATTTAGTTCTTTTTACCTTAGCATTAAATTTATTTGCAATATCTTCAATTACCATTGTTGATGTATAAGGTACAATCAATTCGTCTTCTTGATTCTTAAGAGCAATGTATGTAGAAAGTAAATTATATTCGTTGCTAGTTATGATTTTACCTTTGTTATCAATCAATATAGATTTTTCGCAATTGCTGTCTATTATTGCTCCTAAAATATAATTATCTTTAACTTGGTTCGAAATATACGATAGATAATCATCAATTGAGTTAAATTTATTAATATTGTAATCAACTGTAACATTGCATCCTAAACTTTCAAGAAGAATAGATGATAGCAATGCACCACGGTCGTTTTTAGAAGCGATTAGAATTTTTGGTTTTTTGCTTCTTATTATTGAAGAATCTTTTATTTCATTTATGTTGTTTTGTATATATAGTTCATGAAAGTTTTGTAGATTAATTATGGTACCAATAGAGTGTGAATTTGCACGTTGAAAATCTTCACGAATAAATATCTGATCAAGTTTCTTTTCAGTTTTTCTATTAATATTAGCACCAAGTTCATTAAGTAGATGAATTCTAATGATGTTTTGATTTTCAGGTGAAGAGGATATATATACTCCCGCACTTCCTTTATAAAATCTAATTCCATATCTTAAAACATTTATAGGTTCATTTTCTAAGTTTAAAGCTTTCAGGCCAGTTGAAATAATACCAGCCATAATAGACTGTTTAATTAAGTTAGCTGCCTTGCTACCGTCAGAACATACTAGTATGGGTAGCTGTTTATTGCAAATAGATGCATATGCTGAACCTATTAAAGAAGCAATTTCTGGAGAAATTTCAATATTAACTTCACCCTCAATACCGTTTTCGGTAAATTTTATTCTTTGGGGTTTTGTACCCCATATTATATTTCTATTAATTGTTGTTGAAGATGGTATTAACTTTTCAGGCCATATTTTAACACCAGGTTTTATTATGCAGTTACTTTCAATTAAATTATCACGTCCAATAACAGTAGATTCATAAATATGTACTGAATCTTGAATTTTTGTTGCTTCACATATAATACTTCCACGGCACTCAACAGATTTTCCAATATGTACTTTGTTCCAAATGATGCTTCTTTTAATTGATGAATAGGAATCTATAGAACAGTTATTTCCTATTATTGTATAGCTATCTATTTTGCAGTTATCTCCGATGTGAGTATTACTACCTATAATACAAGGTGCCTTTATTTGAACATTTTCTGGAATAATTGTATTATGACCAACATAAACACCATCTTTTATTTTAGCGTATGTATCAGAATAAAAATTTTCAATTACATCAAAGTTAGTTTGTCTATATGAATTAATGTCTCCGATGTCACACCAATATTCTTCGGTGATGTAGCCATACATAGGAATATTGTCTCTAAGTAGTTTTGGAAATAAATCTTTACTAAAATCAAAGTTATCGCCTTTTTTATAGTAATTAAATACTTCAGGTTCAAGAATATAAATACCTGTATTTACTGTATCGCTAAATACTTCACCCCATGATGGTTTTTCAAGAAAACGTACTATTTTTCCGTCAGAATCAGTAATAACAATACCATATTCAATTGGAATGTTTTGTTTTTTTAGAATTAAAGTAGCCTTTGAGCCTTTACTTTTATGGTAGTTTATAGCTTTTTCTAGATTAATGTTTGTATATGCATCGCCACTTATAACAATAAAAGTATCATCAAGAAATTTGTCTGCATTTAATACACTTCCACCAGTTCCAAGTGGAGTCTCTTCTATAAAATAACTCATATTAACTCCAAATCTTTTGCCATCCTGAAAATAGTCTATTATGTGATTTGGCATATAATATAAAGTTGATGCAATTTCTGTTATGTTGTGTTTTTTTAAAAGATTTATAATATGCTCCATAACAGGAGTATTAGCTATTGGAACCATTGGTTTTGGGATGTGACAAGTAAGTGGACGAAGTCTAGTTCCTTCCCCGCCAGCCATAATTACTGCTTTCATAAAAGTCACCTCTCATTTTTGTTGTAAAATAATGTCTATATTTTAGTTTTGACAATTAAAGGGGTAAATTATACACTACCCCTTTAATTTGAATACAATTATTCCTGAAATCATCAATATTACTCCGATAATTTTAGTAAAATGAAACGAAATTTTTTCTGCTCCAAATAAACCAAAAAAGTCTATAAATGCAGCTGTAATAAGTTGAGCAACAAGTATGGTTGAAATTGAATAGGTAGGGCCTAAATCAGATATACCTCGCATTACAAAATAGATGATTAGTACACCGATTATACCACCAAGTAGATATAGTTTATTTACTTGAGTTATTTTTTTAAAATCACCATTACCAACTATCAGTAAAATAATTAATGTAAAAATAAAACCTGTAATTTGAACAACAATATTAGTTTCCCAAAGCCCAATCTTTTCGCTACAACGAGTATTAAAAACCCCTTGTATACTCATTAAAAGCCCTGCAAGTATAGAAAAAACAATGCCGAGCATACCATTTTTCATAATCTCACCTCATGCTTTATTATTGCCTTTAAAATATTTTTTTATAAATAAATAAAGCACTTTTTATGGCGATGCAATAAAATCCATGATAAAATTGCTTTGATGGGGTGATAAAAATGTATAGTGATTTTGATTTTGTTGATATAAAAGAGCTAACTTGTGATATAGAAGTGGAAATAAGATATGCAACCTTAAATAATTATTTTGGAAAAAAGCTATATGAAAGTGATAGATGCATTTTAAGATATGGAACAGCAAAAAAATTAATTAATGCAAACAAAGTTTTGATGGAAATGGGATTTAGGCTAAAGGTTTGGGATGCGTATAGACCACTTTCAATTCAAAAATATATGTGGGATATAATAAAAAATGAAGATTTTATAGCACCACCTTGGAGAGGTTCTATTCACAATAGAGGTGCAGCGGTTGATGTGACTTTAGTTAAATTAAATGGTGAGGCTGTTTGTATGCCAACAGATTTTGATGATTTTACAATCAAAGCTAGTATAAACTATAATGAGCTATCTGATGATATAATTTCAAATAGAGAGATTTTAGCAGATGCAATGATAAGAAGTGGATTTAATAGAATTGATAGTGAATGGTGGCATTTTTATGATATAGAATATAAAAAGTATAAGATAGAATAAAATAAGAAAAGGAGAGTTAGAAGCTCTCCTTATCTTCTGCCTTCAAAGTTTCTTTTTTGTTGCTTTCTAGCTCTTCTACAGTCAGGACATCTCTTTGGTTCGTTTTCGAATCCCTTTTCAGCGTAGAATTGTTGTTCTCCTTCTGTGAAGATGAATTCCTTTCCGCAGTCTTGGCAAACTAGTTTCTTGTCAGCCATTTAAAACACCTCCTATAAATGATAGGATTTAACGACTCAAAGACTCAACCCTACCGATTTATAGGGTAATGGGCTTTGATAGTTAAATCTGAATTCTGATGTAATTATAACAATAATTTTAAATATTGACAATATTAATATATTATTAATTTTTTAAATTTATCATCAAAAATATTTTTTCACGATAAAAAATATATTATTCTTTTAGTATAATAATATCAAGTAGGGAAAAAAGGAGAAAAGCATATGGAATTTGAAGCGTTGAAAAACTTTTTTAATAAAAGAGAGGTTAAGATTTTAGGAGAGGATAATGAATATAAAAGATATGCAGTTACTATACCAATTTATTATGATGGAGAATATAAAGTATTGTTTGAAGTAAGGTCACATAAGTTAAAATTTCAACCAGGTGATATATCATTTCCAGGTGGAAAAGTAGAAGAAGGTGAAAAACCAAAGGAAGCTGCCATAAGAGAATTGATTGAAGAAGTAGGGTTAAAAGAAGAACATATAGAATTTATAGGACAGTTTGATACACTTGTTACATATCATGGGAAAATTATATATGTTTTTGTTGTTCAAATAAAAGAAATGGATTTTAATCCTTCTAAAGATGAAGTACATGAGTTGTTTTTTGTACCAATGGATTTCTTTTTAAGCAATGACCCAATAATTAAAAATGCAAATTTAAAAGCATATTTTGAAGATGAAAAACAAAATAATAAAGGATTATTAGAATCTAAAACTCCTATATATTATTATAAATATAATAATAAAATTATTTGGGGAATAACTGCAAAAATTATTTATTATTTTACAATGGAATTTTTACAAAAATATAGGTAAAAGTATATGATAATTAATTTTTATAGTATAATAAATGGAAGGGGGTGTAAATGATGAAAACACTGATAAAAGGTGGATCGATTTATTCTATTGAACAAAAACCATTTATAGGAGATATTTTAATTGAAAATAACAAAATTATAGAAATTTCAGAGGAAATAAAAGTAGATGATACTTATCATGTCATTGACGCAAATGGTAAGTATGTATTCCCAGGATTTATTGATGCACATAGCCATATTGGTTTATTTGAAGAGGGTGTTGGTGCAGGGTATCAAGATGGGAATGAAGCAACAAATCCTGTAACTCCTGAAGTTAGAGCAATTGATGCATTTAACCCAGATGATGCATCGATTAAAAGAGCACTTGAGGGTGGAGTTACAACTGTTATGGTTTTACCTGGAAGTGCAAATCCAATTGGAGGGCAAGGAACTATTTTAAAGTTAAAGGGAAATATCGTTGATAAAATGGTGATTAAAGAAGTAGCAGGACTTAAAATGGCACTTGGAGAAAATCCAAAGAGAGTTTATAGTGGAAAAAACCAAACACCTGCTACTAGGCTTGGTACAGCTGCTGTTATTCGTGGATATTTCATGAAGGTTCAAGACTATATAAAAAAGAAAGAGCAGTGTATAAAAGATAATAAGGAATTTTTAGATAGAGATATAAAGCTAGAAGTAGGAGAGAAGGTTTTAAAGGGGGAAATACCTGCTAGAATTCATTGTCATAGAAAAGATGACATATTAACAGCAATTAGAATAGCCAAGGAATTTGGATTTAAATTAGTATTAGAACATGCCACAGAAGGATATAAAATAGCAGATTATATAAAAGAAAATGATATTCCTGTTGTTATAGGGCCACTATTTGGTTTTAGAACAAAGCTTGAGCTGAAGGATAAAACATATGAATCAGTTAAAATAATGTATGAAAATGGGGTTTTAGCATCAATTATGTGTGACCATCCAGTTATACCTCTTGAACATGCCAACATTCATGCTGGGGTGGCATTAAAATATGGGGCAGAAGAAGAAAAAATTTTAGAAATGCTTACAATAAATCCAGCTAAAATATTAGGAATAGATGATAGAGTAGGAAGTATAGAGGTAGGAAAAGATGCTGATATAGTAATTTGGAGCCATCATCCGTTTGATTTAAGGGCAAATGTTGAAAAGGTATTTATAGATGGAGTAGAATGCTTATAGTTAAAAATAATTATAGAATTTTGTTTGTGCCGCAGTGAAAAAATTCTTTGAAATAATTTTCATGCGGCACTTTTAACAATTAGATTTACCTAGGAGATTTTAAGAAACACAAGTAATTGAGGAAAATTTTTTAGTATGATATAATCATGAAAAAAGCTAGATTGAATGGAGTGAAGAGTTTAATATGATACTTATAAAAGAATTTGAGTTTGATGCAGCACATAACTTAATACATTATCATGGTAAATGTGAAAGATTACATGGACATACATATAAGCTTGTGGTTAAGCTAGAAGGAACTTTAGACCATGAGGGTATGGTTTATGATTTTGTTGAGCTAAAAAAGGTAGTTAAAGAAAGAGTAATAGATAAATTTGATCATGCGTATTTAAATGATATTATAGAACAACCAACAGCAGAGAATATTGCAATTTATGTATGGAATCAATTATATGATGTTTTAAAACGAGATAATTGTAGATTATATGAAGTAGAAGTATGGGAAACTAAAACAAGTGGAGTAGTATATAGGGGGTAAATTATGAAGGATGTACAAAACGAAAGAGATTACAGAAACATACCACTTAAAAATGTAGGGATTAATAACTTAAAATGGCCTGTTGTAGTTAAGGATAAAAAGAATGGTACTCAAAATACAATAGCTACAATTTCAATTTCAGTTGATTTACCACATTTCCAAAGGGGAACACATATGAGTAGATTTGTTGAGGTAATTAAAGAATTAAAATCTGTTTCCCCAAAGGATATAGAAACAATGCTAGATGATTTAAAACAAAAACTTGAGGCACAGGTTGCCCATTGTAGAATGGAGTTTGATTATTTTATTTATAAATCTTCTCCTGTAACTGGAATTGAATCGCCTTATGATGTAAAGTGTGCATTTGAGGCAACTAAAAATCATAACTATGATTTTATTTTAGAGGTTAAAGTACCAGTTACAACACTTTGTCCTTGTTCAAAGGAAATAAGTGAATTTGGTGCTCATAATCAAAGGGCTACAATAGATATTAAAATTAAAACAAATAAAATGATATGGATTGAGGATATTGTAAAGGTAGCAGAAGACAGTGCAAGTACACCTGTATTTTCACTATTAAAAAGAAAAGATGAAAAATGGGTTACAGAACAAGCATATTTAAATCCAAGATTTGTTGAGGATGTGGCAAGAGAAGTAGCAGTTCGATTAGAGACAAATAGTGACATAAAATGGTATAGTGTTTGTGTTGAAAGTATAGAAAGTATACATAATCACAACGCATTTGCTTATACTGAAAAGGGGATGATTGAGTGAGATATATAACACTTAGAGATGGAAGAAAATATAATTTTGACAAAATGAAGGTTATGGGGATATTAAATGCAACACCTGATTCATTTTTTTCAGGTTCAAGAGTACAAGAAATTAATAAAGCTTTAAATAAAGCATTGAAAATGATAGAAGATGGTGCAGATATTTTAGATATTGGAGGAGAATCAACAAGACCGGGCTCTGAACCTGTTGGAGTAGATGAGGAGATAAAAAGGGTTGTTCCAATAATTGAGGCAATAAGAAAAGAGAATAAAGATATTTTGATATCTGTAGATACATATAGAGCAGAAACTGCAAAAATGGCAATAGAAGCAGGAGCAGATATAATAAATGATATAAGTGCAATGACTTTTGATGCAAATATGGTGAAAGTTGCCAAAGAGTATAATGTTCCAGTAATACTTATGCATATAAAGGGAACACCAAAGAATATGCAACAAAATCCACATTATGATAATGTGTTGAAAGAAGTTAAGGAATATTTCATAGAAAGAATTGAGTTTGCTAAAAACAATGGA
>JAOAFH010000018.1 GCA_026416355.1 Clostridiales bacterium
GATATACATAAAATAAGATCATACATAACAAAACATTCAAAACAGAATACGGAGGTTTAAACATGGCAAAGGTTTTTCTAGGTTATAAAAAAGGTCTTCGTGTTGAAGACGGTCATCCATGGGTGTATAGAAATGAAATAGAAAATATTGAAGGTGATTTTGAACCTGGTGATATAGTTGAAGTTTTTAACTATAAGGGTAGATTTATTGGAAAAGGATACATTAATCCAAAATCTCAAATAACAGTTAGAATTATGACAAGAAATAGGGATGAAGAAATAAATGAAGACTTTTTTAGAAAGCGCATAATAGATGCTTGGAATTACAGAAAAAAGGTTATTGAAACAACATCATGCAGAGTTATTTTTGGAGAGGCCGATTTTTTACCTGCTCTTATTGTAGATAAATTTAGTGACTATCTTGTTGTTCAATTCCTTGCACTTGGCATAGATAAATGGCGTGATACTATTGTTAAAATACTAAAAGAGGTATTTAATCCTAAGGGTATATACGAAAGAAGTGATGTACCTGTTAGAGAACTAGAAGGGTTAGAGCAAAGAAAAGGATTTTTAACCGAAGCCTTTGACACCACTGTAATTACAGAAGAAAACGGTGTTAAATACTATGTGGATGTTGAAAACGGCCAAAAAACAGGCTATTTCCTAGATCAAAAGGAAAATCGTTTAGCTATTAAGGATATAGTTAAAGGAGCAGATGTACTAGATTGTTTCTGCCATACTGGTTCATTTTCTCTTCATGCAGGACATTTTGGTGCAAAAAGTGTTCTTGGTATAGATGTATCAGAGCATGCTGTTGAATTTGCAACAAGAAACGCAAAATTAAACGGACTTGAAGATATATGCAAATTTGAAGCTCATAATGCCTTTGACGTGTTAAAAACATGGTCAAAGGAAGGTAGAAAATATGATGTTGTTATACTAGACCCTCCTGCATTTACAAAAACACGTTCAGCCGTTGAAGGTGCTATTCGTGGATATAAAGAAATAAATCTTCGTGCTATGAAAATGGTCAGAAGTGGTGGATTTTTAGTTACATGTTCTTGTTCACACTTTATGTATCCAGAACTATTTATGGAAGTTGTTATGGATGCAGCAAGGGATGCTAAAAAGACAGTAAGACTTGTTGAATATAGAAATCAATCTAAGGATCATCCTGTTTTATTTAATTCAGATGAAACACTTTACCTAAAGTTTATGATTTTACAAGTAATATAAAAGCAAGCCATGAGACGATTAAATTTCGTTTCATGGCTTGTTTATCATCTTTTATAGTTTAACTATTCTCCCATTAATAAAACAAGGAATAGCGTCTATAATATCCTCAGTAAAGCAATATTCAATATCCTCATTAAGTCCTATACTTAATAAATAATTATAGTGTTTTGCATGGGATAAATATTCAAATATATTATCTTTATAATTTACATAAGAAAGATATGCTAGAGATGAAAAATCATCCTTATCTAAATCTGTCATCTTGCTCATTTCATATATTATTTTGCCTGCACATATAAAGTCATCCATCGAAAACTTTCCGGCTGTTCCTGCACAAAGTATAGAAACATCATCACCAAACTCAACTAATTTTTGTGCTAAATATTTTGCATTTAACATACTTCCTATAAGGATTCTATCTGCATATTTTGATTTTAAAATTGCACGAGTTCCATTGGTGGTTGTAAATACAATCGTTTTACCATTAACTCTTTCCATAGTATATTCTAATGGAGAGTTAGATAAATCAAAACCTTCTAATTTAAGACCTTTTCTTTCACCACCAAGTAAGACTTCTTGATTTTTTAGACTTAGGGCTTCTTCTACTTTTAAAACAGGCTGTATCTCCCTGCATCCATTGTGTATTGCCGTTGTTATAACAGATGTTGCTCTTAAAACATCTATAACAACAACCGAACTTCCCTTTAAACTCTCTTCATTAACATTTTCAACAGATGCAAATAAATTAACCTTCATTTTTCACCTCGTTAAATAGAATTTATAGACATTCTATATATTATTTGAGCATTTAAAATTTTCTTAACTCTTTTTATGCTCTTTCCCTTTATTTTATCCATTACTATGTTAGCTGCTTGATATCCAAGTTCATATGCATTTATATCAACCGAAGTAAGTGGTGGAGTTGCAAATTCAGCTAAAGGTATATTATTGAAACTCATTATAGAAATATCATGTGGAACTCTTACCCCTAAATCCTTAGCGGCTCTTATTGCACCAAATGCCATTAAATCATCTGTTGTAATAATAGCTGTGGGTTTATTAGGATTTTTAAGGACTTCCTTCATTCCTCTATATCCACCTTCTTGAACAAACTCACTTGATGTAATTATAGAGTAATCCAAAGGAATATTGTACTTTTCTAGTGCTCTCTTATATCCTTCAAATCTATCTATTGACACTACTAGATTAGGAGAACCATTTATTAAACCAATTCTTTTGTGTCCATTTAATATTAAATACTCTGTTGCTTGGTAAGCTGCTTCAACATTGTTATTATCAACAAAATCGCAGTTTTCTCCCTCTGGTGGTCTACCAATCATAACAAAAGGTATGTTCATTTTCTTAACTGCCTCTAAGATAACATCATCTACTTTAGAGTACATTAATATTATTCCATCTACTCTACCACCATTAACAACAGCCTTTAATGAATCAAGCTGTTCTTCCTCTGTGTTACCTGTTGTAATCAAAATACAATAACCTTCTTCATGGGTTGCTTTTGTAATTCCTCTTAATGCTTCTGGGAAAAATGGATTCAAAAATACTTCATCTGCTGAACGTGGCATCACAATTGCTAAAGTGTTGGTAGTTCTATTGACCAAACTTCTAGCTATTGCATTTGGATGATAGCCAAGTTCATCCATTATTTTTCTTACCCTTTGTTTGGTTTCTTCACTTATTCTTGGGCTGTCAGATATAACCCTAGATACAGTTGATGGAGATACTCCAGCCTTTTCAGCCACATCTTTTATCGTTACCATACAATCTATCTCCTTTTTAACTTGTGTAATGCAACAACTGTTCTAAAAATAACCGCCTCTTCAAACTTTTTAACATCTAATCCAGTTAAATTTTTAATTTTTTCAAGCCTATAAAGAAGCGTGTTTCTATGTAGATACAGTTTTCTTGAAGCTTCACTTACATTTAAGTGACATTTAAAAAGCTCCTCTGCTGTATCTAATAGCTCTTTATCTTTTAAAACATCATAGAATCCATTATACCCACCATGCATGTAAAAATCAACCTTAGTTTCATCACATGAGTATAAAATTCCATACATTATCATTTTATCTATGTGATAAAATCCTTCTTTAAATCCTAACAAATTTGCTAAGTTTGCAGCAACCTTTGCATGATTTGCAGAATCCTTTATAGTGTATCCAGAATTAACTCTTCTTCCTGAACCTACAACTATGCTTGTACCTGTTTCTTGGGTTACACCATCAATAATTGATTGTGCTTCTTGTTCTTCATCATCTAGTTGTGTAACAACATAAATACCTTCATCATCTTGTACTACATATGTTTCTGTTGTTTCATATATATTCTCTATAAATTCTTTTATATTATTCTTTGATTTAATATATAAAACACTATAATCAACAAATCTTCCTCTTAAACTTTCCTTAGGAACATCATTCTTTAAAACATATTCAAGAGGCTGCATCAAATCTGCAGCCTCTTGTAAATTATTAATAGCCAACATTCTTACAAGGTTTATAGCATCCTGCGATAATTCCTTGCCTAAACCTATTATGTTGTTTGAAACATTAATATATGTCAATCCGTTGTTGTAAGCATAGTTATCTGTATTTACAAAACCTAATTGTTTACCCTCTATTAGATTTCCTTTTAAATCATAAAGAGCAACTTCAGTATTTAAAACCGATGATAGTTTTTCGCAGAATGCCATTTTTAACCCTCTCCTTATAGAACTGCTAATTCTGTTTCTTTATCAAATACATGCATCTTGTTCATGTCAACAGCAATCTTAACGTTTTCATCTATCTTAGCCTTAGTAGTTGGTTCAACTCTTGCAACTATGTTCTTGCCTTCACAAACAAGATATAGGTAAGTTTCTGAACCCATGTGTTCCATAACTTCTACCTTAGCTTCTATTATACTATCTTTATTTGCATTAATAAAGTCTGTACTATCATCCATATGTTCTGGTCTAATACCAAATATTACTTCCTTACCTACATATCCTTTTTCTTTTATTGTCTTAGCCTTGTCTTGTGGAATTGGAAGCTTAGTGTTTCCAAATACAACAAATAGATTTCCGCCTTCTTCAACAATCTTACTTTCAATGAAGTTCATTTGTGGGCTTCCAATGAATCCAGCAACGAACATATTTGATGGATGGTCATAAATTCTTCTTGGTGAGTCAACTTGTTGAACAATTCCATCCTTCATAACAACTATTCTTGTACCCATTGTCATAGCTTCTGTTTGGTCGTGTGTTACATATATGAAAGTAGTGTTTAATCTCTTATGAAGCTTTAATATTTCAGTTCTCATTTGAACTCTTAGCTTTGCATCTAGGTTTGATAGTGGTTCGTCCATTAGGAATACCTTTGGTTCTCTAACGATAGCTCTACCTAGCGCAACTCTTTGTCTTTGTCCTCCTGAAAGTGCCTTTGGCTTTCTTTCTAGTAGGTGCTCAATATCAAGAATTCTTGCTGCTTCTCTAACCTTCTTGTCTATTTCGTCCTTTGGAACGTTTCTAAGCTTTAATCCAAATGCCATGTTTTCATAAACTGTCGTGGGTGGATAAAGAGCATAGTTTTGGAAAACCATCGCAATATCTCTGTCCTTTGGTGGAACATCATTACATAGTTTATCTCCTATATAAAGTTCACCTGATGAGATTTCTTCAAGACCTGCAATCATTCTAAGTGTTGTAGACTTACCACAACCTGAAGGTCCAACTAATACTATAAATTCCTTATCTTCAATATCAAGATTTACATCCTTAACTGCATTTACATTACCTGAATAAATTTTATAGATGTTTTTTAATACAACCTTTGCCATACTAATCCCCCTCGATTGTCTTTTTTATTATCGTAATTTTATTTTATAATTTTATTATATTTTTTAATATGGCAAAGATATCTGAATAGATTGTACATTTTAAACAAATTAATTATTGGCTGGTTTTTTCATGTTTGGGTGTGTCTTTTTCTCGTGTTTTTTATTAGTAAAAATCCCTTTTATATTGTCTATAAATTTAAATAAAAAACCAAACTTTTTCTTATACTTCCATGCTTTAATGCTAACAACCTTTTCATCCCTGCCCACCATAAAAACACCCCATTTCAATTTTCTAAATATTCTTAAAGAAATTATAGCTCAATATATTTATATTTACAAGTTGATATATTTAGTAAACTATTTTATCTGATTAACTTCGCCCTTCTCTAAATCAATTGTCCATTCACCCTTTAATTTTGCTTCTTCATCTGTTGCATCTTTAGCAGGGACTACCGAAAAAACCACCTCATTATCTGACACAAAATAGGCTTTAGTCAGTGAAAATCTTCCTTTTTGAAACCTATTTTCTAATTTTAAATCCATTTTCTCTCCTGATGTCTTGTAAAAATTAATATATGACATTCCTAGTTTGTCTTTTATTTCAACAACAAGTGTTTGTCCCGATGGCGAAAAAATGACCGAATTTATAACTGAATCAAAATAATAATCTATATCCTTAGTTGTAAACTTTATTTTTTCCTCTTCCTTTTCTTGAGTTTGTTGTTGTCCTTGCTGCCCACTTGCCTCACTAGAATCCTTCTTTTTTTCATCTCCTTGAGCTATCTTTTTTGTTTCATTAAATGCTTCCTTTGATTCCTCTATCTTTACATACCCTACATAGCTATTTTTACCTATGCTGCTTACAGCTATGCTCTTGCCATCTTGAGTTATGGCACATGGACCAAACTTATCTTTTGATACTTGATATTTTTGTTCCCTTACACTTTCTTTAGAATAAACAAATGTAGGCAAATCCTTTAAAGTAAATACCTTCGTTCCTTTTCCTGAGTCTTTATCCCTTTTAAATAATGTTTTGTCTTGTTCATATATCTCTATTGAATTTTCCTTATCTATTGCATCTATTAACATTTTGTCCTTATCTAAAATAACAGCATATTTAAAAAAATCTGCAGAATAATATGGAAATGCGTCATGGGCATTAAAAATAGTTACTTTAAATTCTGCCTTATTCTTATCAGTTTCTCCTTCCTCAACAGAATAACCAACTGGTCTTGGATTTGTTGCCATTTTTAAGTCTTTAACAGCTATTTTTAATTTCTCTGTGTAGTAGGATGGGAGTACAGATACATCTCCCTTAAGCACATATCTTAAGTAATTATCTATAAATGTCTTTGCCTGCTTTGAATCAATTTTCATTACTTGCTCTTTATTATCGCTCTTTTCTTTATTCTCTTCCTTCTTCTGCGAACAGCCTGAAACAAATAATAATGTAAGTGATAATGCTATAACCATAAACTTCTTCATATACATCACCTATCTTTTGTATTTTTATATATAGTATCTGTATTTTAATCGTTTTAATTCTATTTTCTTAATACTAAGTATTTTATTACTCCAACAAGTAAAATAAACATACTTATAATTCCAAATGGGGGATAAAAAAGCTTTATTAAATTTGCAAATCCTAGATATGTAAAAGGAATAGAAACTAAAGTTATTGCTAACAATGCAAATATATAGTTTACATTTAGGCTATTTTGAATTCTTTTAGACAAACTGTACAAACACCCAACTTCAGTTGTAAACATCTCAAGCCATATAATTATTGTTAAATAAAATGGCAATAATGGACCAAAGTTTTTTGCAACATAAAGGTTTGGTACCTCACTTGAAAATGTTCCTGGATAAAAACTAAGTACATTATAATTAACAATAAGTGCAAGTATAGTTAATACAACACTTCCTATTAAGCACCCTTTTATAAAGCTCCATCTGCTGTTTATTTCCTTTGTCATTGGATATAGAACTCCTATTGATGTCATAAAATTAAATGAAGCATATATAATACTTGAAAACCAAACAAAATTACCAGAATAAAAAGGCATGTTAGTTAAAAAAGTAAGTTTGCTTTCACTATATACAAATAAACCTAGAATAACTACAATAGATGAGGATAGTGGAACAATTATTGAATTTATTGCAATTACTCCTGTTGTTGATAGCGCAGCAACCAAAAATGATACTGTTGCCATAATAAGTGAACCATATATCCTGTTTATCCCTATGTACTCATTCAGCATCGCTCCTCCACCTGAGATCATTATTGTATTGCTAAAAAACATAAATAATGTAATCATTAAATCTGCTATAAATCCTAGTTTTTTACCTAAGCTGTAACAAACTAAATCGTTGTAGCTACTAAATTTATTTTTATATCCTAAATTAACAAAAATAACAGACATCAAAACATATAAAACAAAGCACACTAATATTCCAAATCCACTAAAGCGACCAAACCTAGAGAAAAATTGAAGTACTTCCTGTCCTGAAGCTAAACCAGCGCCTATTATGGTTCCAATAAATACAGCAGCAATCTTAAGTTCATCCTTCAACTTAAAATCCCCCTTATTTACAATTCTTTTAAATTTTATTCGTATATATTGCTATTAATTACATTAAATATTTGGTAAAATTAATAGTGAGTATTTTTTAGGAGGGGTTTGAATGATTACTACTAAAGATATAATGGATTTAGCTCTAAAGCTTGCAGGAATAAATGAGGTACCATGTGATTCTGGAATTATAGTCGAAGGAGAAAATATTAAAAAAATACTTTTTGGAATAGATATGGATACACCCGAGTTGCTTTTAGCAAAAGAGCTAGGCTATGACCTAGTTATTAGCCATCATCCACACACAGGAGAACCAGATATCAATTTTCACAACGTGTTAAATAGACAAATTGATAAAATGGTTGAATTTGGTGTACCAATAAATAAAGCACAAAAGGCACTTAGGGAAAAAATACAAAATCTTGAGCGTGCTTCACATCCAAGAAATTTTGATAGAATACAATCATTTGCAAAGCTTATGAATATGCCATATATGAATATTCATATGCCTTGCGATATAATTACAGAAAATTTTGTTCAAAATCATATTAATTCAAAACTTAGTGATAAACCTAAGGCAACACTTAACGATGTTATAAATACACTACTTGAAATACAAGAATATCAAAAATCACCTATAAAGCCTGTTATAAGAGTAGGCTCTCCTGATGATTATGCAGGAAAAATAGCTGTTTTAATGGCAGGTGGAACAAATGGTGGTGAGAAGGTATTTAAATCCTATTTCGAAGCAGGTGTTGGAACTATTATTTGTATGCACGTTCCTGATGATGTTAGAAAGGCTGTAATCGAACAAAATATAGGAAATGTTATAGTTGCGGGACATATGCCATCTGATTCAATTGGAATAAATATACTTATAGATGAAATGATTAAGTTAGGACTTGAAGTTACATCGATGAGTGGAATCATTAGATAGGGGTGATAGTTTGAAAAAAATAAAAACAACACTCTATTTTCTAGTCTTTTTATCTATTATCCTTGGTGTATCTTATTATTTTCTTTTATATAAAGAAAAGACAATAGAATGTGGTATTGTTACTGACTATAAAGAGGAAAAGAAAAACTATGTGGTAACATTATATTTTGACAGCAAAACTGAAAAGGTAAAAATACCAAAGAATAAGTTTGATGTATCAAAAATAGCTTATAACATTAAAATGAAGGGAATGTTTTTATCATATGTAGCACCTTCTCAACAATTAGAAGGAACATTTAGCTCTAGGGATAAAAACAGTATTCAAGTAGAAGATAAAACATATACTGCAGTAGATACAATAGAATATATAATTTTTGAAAACTCTAAACCAAAATCAGTATCAAGAAAATATTTTGTTGTAGGCAATTCAGGTTATAGCTACCTACTAAACCAAGATGGAAAAATTAAGAGAATAATAATTAATTCTCCTCCCAAACGTGAAACCATTAGAGTAGGTATTTCTCTTAATAACAACAATAAATATTTTCATAAAACCCTAACACTATATTCCAAAAGGAGTATAGAAATATCTGATGGAATTCAAACATACAAAATCCCTTCAACCGATAAGGTTTTAATACAATTTGAAAATAATAAAATTAAGCTATACCAAAAATCCAAGGAAAATCAAAACAATATATTTGAAACTTCAAATAAAATTAAAATTACTCCATATAAAAATTCATCTATCATTGTGGAAACAGCAGATAAAGTTCAAACAGAAACTACAGACCAAAATAATCAACTAAACACTACCTCCATTTTTAAACCTTCTTACCCAGGAATAATTGAAATAGTTCCAAATAAAGACGGTTTTTTAGTTATAAATGAGGTAAATATAGATGATTATTTATTATATGTTGTTCCATCTGAGGTTCCTTATTCTGCTGGTTATGAAGGCTATAAGGCTCAAACTATTGCAGCAAGAACATATGCAGTTTCCGATATGCTAATTGGCAGGTTTGAAAAATATGGTTTCCATGTTGATGATTCAACATATAGCCAAGTTTATAACAGTCAACCAACAAATGATTTAGTTAGAAAGGCTGTTGCTGAAACCGCAGGTTTAGTCATGAC